>JBKDUK010000311.1:0-17455 GCA_046339535.1 Planctomycetaceae bacterium
CGTTCGTCGAGTTGGGGGGGAGTCTCGTCGTCGGCTGGGGGGGCGGCGGTCGAGGCTCTGGGGGCGGGCTCGAATTCCAGCAACCGTGGACCATTCGGACTGACCAGCCGGCCCCGGCGATCGCGGTAGGCCAATTCCTTCCTCTGCTCGAGCAATTCGAGCTGGGTGAGAGCGGCGGTCGAGTCGCCCACCCAGGGTGTCAGTTTCTGCAGGCTGTCGCGGACTTGGGCAGCGGGAATGCCGGCGGCCAGCAATTCGGCCAGCCGCTGGGCTGACGCGACCTGCCGCAGATCGAAGTAGGGGAGCCGGTGGACGCGGCGGACCGGCTGGATCAGCCCGAGCCGTTCCCAACGCCGCACCGCCTGCACGCTGACTTTCAGCAACTGGCTGATGGAGGCTGGGGTGTAAATCTGGGTCCGGGTGGACAGCCGGTCGTCGAGCCCAATGAACGCCAGCCACTCCGATTCGCTGGCGATGCGCAAGTGCTGTCCCTCGGACAGATACCGTTGGGCCTGCTGCAGCTTCACCGAGGGGCGTCCGTCGGCCTCGAGCGGCCAACCCTCTTCTCCAATGACCAGCAGGGTGGTCTGCCGCCCGACATGTTCGGTGGCGGCTCCTCCGCGGCGTTCGACCCATTCCCAGGCTTCCCGGTGGGTCATTGACGCGAGGATGCCAGTGAAGACCACGCGTTCACCCGCCAGGGAGTTCTGGGCCGCAGCCGATTCGGGACCCGCGGCGGGCAAAATCTGGGAGCCCGCCGGGGCGGGGAAACCATGAGAATTCTCGGCAGTCACGCGGGGGAGAGAATTGATCTGTGGAAGGGGAGAGTGGCAGGTCCAGCAGGGGCGCAGTATAACAAATTTCCCGGCTCGACAGGGCGATTTGCCTGTGAGAAGAGGTCAATCCGCGGGACACGTGTCGATCGGTTGAGTTGGGTGGAATTGTTGAGGTTTCGCGGGGGAGAATTACGGTCCGGGTCTTCAGCCGGGTTGTGCTTCCCGGCGGGTTTGCGGTTTCCGGAACACTGCGCCTTTCCCGACATCCGCTGGCGAGGAACCAGAGCGCATCTGGGACCCGACCGGCGGCTGGCTCTTGGCTTGTTTCTCTCTCGCCAAACGGACCGTGTCAAACGGTTTCCATGGCGGTTTCTTTTTTGCGTCAGTCTGCACTCATGTCACTGCTTGCCTCTGCTGATCCCACCCTGTGGACCGCCATTCAACAGGAAGCCAACCGTCAGCGGGACGGTCTCGAGCTGATCGCCTCGGAAAACTACACCAGTGCCGCCGTGCTGGAGGCGGCGGGCACGGTCCTGACCAACAAGTATGCCGAGGGGTATCCCGGGAAGCGGTACTACGGAGGTTGTGAATACGTCGACGTGATCGAATCTCTGGCCCGGCAGCGGGCCTGCCAGTTGTATGGGGCCGAGCATGCGAATGTTCAGCCGCATTCGGGCAGTTCGGCCAACATGGCGGTGTATCTGAGCGTCTTGCAGCCGGGCGATACCTTCCTGGCGCAGAACCTGGCGCACGGCGGGCACCTCACGCACGGGATGAGCCTGAACTTCTCGGGGCAACTCTACAAGGCGGTGCACTACGGGGTGCGTGAGTCGGACCAGCGGATCGATTTCGACCAGGTGGCCAGCCTGGCTCGCGAGCACAAGCCAAAGCTGATTATCGCGGGGGCCAGCGCCTACCCGCGCGAGATCGATCATGCGAAGTTCGCCCAGATCGCACGGGACGTTGGCGCTTTGTTCATGGTTGACATGGCCCACTACTCGGGATTGGTGGCGGCGGGCATCCACAACAGCCCGGTGCCGGTGGCCGACTACGTCACAAGCACGTCGCACAAGACGCTGCGGGGTCCGCGGGCGGGGTTCATCCTCACGAAGGAAGCCAATGCCAAGCTGGTCGACAAGTCGGTGTTTCCCGGAATGCAGGGGGGACCGCTCGAGCACATCATCGCCGCCAAGGCGGTTTGCTTTCTCGAAGCGATGCAGCCGGCGTTCAAGGAATACGCCCGGCAGATTGTGGCGAATGCCCGCACTCTGGCCGAAACGCTGATTGCTGGCGGGCTGTCGCTGGCGACCGGCGGAACCGACAACCACCTGATGCTGGCCGACGTGACCCCGCTGGGTCTGTCGGGGGCGATTGCCGAGAAGGCGCTCGATCATGCCGGGATCACCGTCAACAAGAACATGATTCCGTTCGACAAGCGGAAGGCCCTGGACCCCAGCGGCATTCGCCTGGGAACCCCCGCGCTCACCACCCGCGGCATGAAAGAAGCCGAGATGAAGAAGGTGGGAGCGTGGATCTTGCGGGTTTTGAAGAACACCAGCGACGAAGCGGTGTTGAAGACCGTGCGCGGTGAGATCGCCGAGTTTTGCCGGAGCTTCCCCGTTCCCGGGATCAACTGATCCCCCAAACCGATGGGGGGCCCCCGTGCTTTTCGTGAGGGTCTGCTCCGGCCGGTCTGTTCGCAGCCGGCCGGAGTTTTTTTGGGATGATTGGCGCCCCACTGCGTGACGGACTTCCCGTCTGGGTGAAACGCGGCGACCAGCAGTTCACGGGGAGACTGACGGATGCAGAATCGCCCTGTGGATTCCCCTTCCCGGTTGCCCCGTACAGTGCGCGTGCTGGGGCTGGCGAGCCTGCTGAACGACATCGCCAGCGAGATGATTTTCCCGCTGCTGCCGAAGTTCCTGCTGGTGACTCTGGGGGCCTCGCGGGCCGAACTGGGGCTGATCGAGGGCCTGGCCGACACCACCGCCAGCGTGCTCAAGCTGCTGTCGGGGCACTGGTCGGACCGGCTGGCGCGGCGGAAGCAGTTTGTGGTGGCGGGGTATTCGCTCGCCGCCCTCAGCCGCCCGGTGTTGGCCCTGTGTACGGGGGCCGGTCAGATCCTGGCCCTCAGACTGGTGGACCGCTTCGGCAAGGGCATCCGGACCGCCCCGCGCGACGCCCTGCTGGCCGACTCGGTCCCGCCGGGAGAACGGGGCCGGGCATTTGGCTTCCATCGGGCGATGGACCACCTGGGGGCGGCCATCGGGCCGCTGGTGGCGCTGGGTTACCTCTCGTGGGCCGCCCCCGAGGGGAGCTCGACGGCACAGCTCGAAGGGGCGTTGCGAACCCTCTTCGGCGGGGCACTGCTGCCCGGGGTCGCCGTGGTGCTGTTGGTTCTGTGGGGCCTGCGCGAGCCTGCCCGTGTTCTGGCCGAGGACTCGCCGACTTTCCCCGCAGACACCTCCCCCAGCCCTGCGGCAGCCCCTTCCGGCCCGGGGGTGTTCACCCCTCCCTTTCGCCGGTTCCTGCTGGCTGTGGGGCTCTTCACCCTCGGCAATTCCAGCGATGCCTTTCTGCTGGTGCGGGCGGGGGAAGTGGGGGTTCCGGTAGCCCAGTTGCCGCTGTTATGGTGCCTGTTCCATATCGCCAAAACCCAGGGGAACCTCTGGGCGGGACGGCTGGTCGACCGGGTGGGGCCCCGGCCCCTCATCACCCTGGGGTGGCTGTTGTATCTGCTGGTCTACCTCGGTTTTGGCTGGGCGGATGCTCCCTGGCAGGTCTGGGGGTTGTTCTTTTTGTACGCCGGGTTCTACGCCCTGACGGAACCGGCCGAGAAAACCCTCGTCACCCAGCTGACTCCCGCCGCGGTCCGGGGGAGTGCCTTCGGGTGGTTTCATGGCATCATGGGACTGGCCGCGCTCCCCGCCAGCCTGCTGTTTGGCCTGCTGTACGACCGGCTGGGGCCCACCGCGGCGTTCGGCACGGGGGCTGTGCTGGCGTTTGCCGCGTTGTTGGTCTTTCGGACCATTCCGGGGTCCCGGCCGGCTGCCCCGCCCCCCGTTTGACCAAGTCGCTACAAATCTGTTGGTTTTTTCTAAGTTCCCGGATCTCGAAAACGATGTTTTCGCAGGTCGCCATGGTGTGCCAGGAGTGCGCGTGATGCGGTTTTCAAAGCGGTTGGTGGGGAGTCTCCTGGCCCTGTGCGGGGTGAGTGGGGCCTCGTTGGTGAGTGGAGCCGATTGGTCGCAGTTCCGGGGGGGCATGCGGCTGAGCCATGTGACCGAGGGAACTCCCGACAACTGGCAGCCGGCCGAGAAGCCCGCCTGGCGGACTGAACTGCCGGGGGCCGGCCTGTCGCAGCCGATCGTGGTCGACGGCGGCATTTATGTGACCACCGCCGTGGGCTCGGGGATTGCCCGCCCGAAGTCGATGGCTGGGGGGGTGGTCGACCCCAGCACCATGGGGCGGCCGCAGATTCCCAAAGAAAAGGTCAAATTCCAGTTGATCAAGCTGAGTCCCCAGGATGGCTCGATCGTCTGGACCAAGACAGTGGCCGAAAAGGTACCCAGCACCGGGACCCATGCCTCCAACAGCTACGCGACGGAGACCCCCTGCGGCGGCGAGGGGCGGATCTTCGCCTACTTCGGCGCGACGGGAGATCTGGCCGCGTTCGATGCCTCGGGGAAAGAGCTGTGGAAACTCGAACTGGGATCGCAGCAGATCTCGAACCAGTTTGGCAGCGGGGCCTCACCGGTGCTGCATGGCAACCGCCTGCTGGTCCCCCGCTTCAACGAGAAGGAAGGGAAGCTCTTGTGTCTCGATGCGGCGACGGGGAAGGAACTGTGGAGTTCGGAATCGCGTGAGGGGACCTCGTGGGCGACACCGGTCGTCTGGTCGAACGCCGGGAAGCTCGAGGTGATTGCCGCTGGGAATGGACTGGTCGCCGCCTTTGATCTTGAGTCCGGGGCGGAACGCTGGCGTCTGGGAGGGATCGACTCATCGTTCTCGTGTTCGGTGGTGGCTGACGGGGCGGGGGTCTACTTCGGCACCTCCAGTCCGATGAGCAAAGGCCCGATCTTCGCCGTCAAGGCGGGGCAGACAGGCGATCTGTCGCTGGCCGAGAACTCCACCAGCAGTGACGCGGTGCTCTGGTCGAAGAACAAGAGCGGGGCGGGCATGCCCTCACCCATCGTGGTGGATGACCTGCTCTATTTCTTCGGCAACACGGTGACCTGCTACGAGAAGCAGACTGGCGCCGAGGTGTATCGCAAGCGGATGCCCGCCGGCCAGATGGCCGCCGGTTGCCCGCTGGTGGTGGGGAAGACCATTCTCGTGGTCAACGAGACCGGGAAGCTCTTCTCGCTCCCCGCCGGTCGGGAATTTGTCGAATCGGAAGGGATGCAGGTGGGGAGTGCCGATGAGGTGTTCTGGGCGACTCCTGCTCTGGCCGACGGCACCTTGCTGGTCCGCTCTTCCGAGGCGCTGTACGCCATTCCCGGAAAGAAGTGAGCGAACACGCCCCGTTTGGCAAAACGGCCCCATCACCGGCCGCGGAGATCTCTCCGCGGCCGGTTCCGTTTGGCGGGCTTCCGCCGGCACTCTACAATCTCTTTGACTGAGGGCTGACTTGTCCCAAATTCCGGTGAGGCCGGCAGTCCAGTCGACTCGCCAGGCATTGCCACCCAACGTTCCGTCACTGTTTTCTCTGCGAGACTCCCATGCCTCGACTCTGCGGTTTGCGAAACACCGGCTGGTTTTGGCCCTCGGTTCTGGGCGTTTTGGTTGTGCTGGGAGCGGTGAGCGAGACCTCGGCCGACGATGAACCGGGGGACAAGTCGAAGGCGAAATCCGCCGCTGCGGCCGGCGAACCCAAAGAGGGGGACAAGCTGGCCAAGGCGGTAGTGGCCGGGGGCTGTTTCTGGTGCACCGAGGCGGTGTTTGAAGAGATCGAGGGTGTTGTGTCGGTGGTCAGCGGGTATGCCGGTGGGGATGGCAAGCAAGCCAACTACCGTGCGGTCTCCACGGGGCAGACGAAGCATGCCGAAGTGATTGAGATCACCTACAACCCGGCCCAGCTTGATTACGAAACACTGCTGGAAGTGTTCTTCGATGCCCACGACCCCACGCAGAAGAATCGCCAGGGGCCCGACGTGGGAACTCAGTATCGGTCGGCGATTTTCTACGCGAACGATGGCGAGAAAGAGCTGGCCGAGAAGGTGATCGACCGGATCAACATGTCGAAGAAGTTCAAAAAGCCGATCGCCACGACCCTCGAAAAGCTCGAGAAGTTCTATCCGGCCGAGGAGTACCACCAGGATTACTCGGCCCGCAACCCGTTCGATCCGTACGTGCGGCAGAGCTCGACCCCCAAGGTGCTCAAGGTGCGCAAGCAGCACTCGAAGCTGCTGAAGCCCAAGACTGGGCAATAGGCGGCAGAGGGTCACCTGTCGGTGCGGGACGAGGGCTGGACGCACCGGTTCAAAAACGGGTGGCCGTGCCGGTCATCACGCCAGGAGATCGGCGATGGGAGTGCCGGGGCAGACCACCTGGGGGCGGTTGGCGTTGTCTGTCAGGATGAGGCCGGGGGGCACCCCAAGGCAGTGATAGATCGTGGCCGCCAGATCGACTGGGGGAACGGGATTGACTGTGGGGTAGGCGGCATGGCGGTCCGAGGCACCGTACACCTGCCCCCCCCGAATTCCCCCACCGGCCACCACGCTGGTGAAGACGTTGGGCCAGTGGTCCCGGCCGTCGCGCCCCGCACCGGCATCACTGTTCCGCTGCCCAATCCGCGGGGTCCGTCCGAATTCCCCCGTCCAGACCACCAGTGTTTCGTCGAGCAGTCCTCGCTCGTCGAGATCATCGAGCAGAGTGGAAAAGGCCAGATCGGCAGGAGGCATCAGCCGGTCTTTGAGGTCGACAAAATTGCGGCTGTGGGTATCCCAATAGACCGAGACGTTCTTGATGCCGTCGTTCGGCCAAAAGACGGTAATCAGCGGCACGCCGTGCTCGACCAATCGCCGGGCTTGCAGGACCGACTGGCCGTGGGGATTCAGGCCGTAGCGGGCCCGCATCTCGGGAGTCTCGGCCGACAGATCGAACGCTCCCTTGCTGGCGGCGGAGTGGATGAGGTCGAAACTGCGGCGGTAGTGCCGGTCCATCACCCCGACGGTTCCCGGGGCGTCGGCCGCCCGCAGTTGCCGGTCGATTTCGCCCAGCAGCGCCCGGCGGTCGTCGAGGCGGGCGACGGAGATCTCGGCAGGTCGGTCAAAGTCTCCCACGCGGTAACCCGGCAGCGAGGGATCATCGTCGATGGTGAGGGGGTCGAAGTTCTGCCCCAGCCAGCCGGCCCATTGCCCCCGGCTTTGTTCCACGAATCGGGGCACATCTCCGGGAAGCTTGGGACGCATCGAGACAAATGGCGGGAGGGGATCACGTCCGCGGCCCAACCGCGCCAGCACCGATCCCAGGTGGGGCCAGTCGGTCTCGCGAGTGGCGCTGGGGAGGGGAGGCATCCCGGTCAGCAGAAAGTGTGTGGCGACGGTGTGGTCAACGTTGTTGTGCGTCATCGACCGGATGATCGCCAACTTGTCGGTCCGCTGGGCCAGGAGCGGGAAATGCTCGCTGATCTGAATGTCAGGAATGCGGGTCGCAATCGGCCGGAATTCCCCCCGGATTTCGGCGGGAGCCTGGGGCTTGAGGTCGAATGTCTCCTGCTGGGCCGGGCCCCCCCACATGAACAGCAGGATGCACGCCTTCGCCTTGCCAAACGCCCGCGAGTCGGCGGACCCCGCCAGGTTCAGTTCCTGTCCAGCCAGCAGGTTGGGCATCCCCAACCCCAACAGGCTCAGCGACCCGGCGCGCAGGAGATCGCGGCGTGTCGCCGACAGATGCGACTGAAAGTTGGGGCAGGGGGTTGAGTGCATGGCGGTCACGGAGGGCAGAGACCGTTGTCAGAACGGAGACGGGACGAGCATCAGCATCGACGACATGCCGATTCTAACATCACCTTTCGGGAGGATGGTACGGGTTCTGCCGGGACTCCGTTCCGCTCAACCCGAGGGAGGCGTGTGCCCGTCACCTCGGGGCCTGCGGCAGTCGCGGCGTCCGCGACAGGACAAGATGGTCAGTTGGACTTGCCCAGGGGACCCGCTTTGCCCCGGGTGATTCCCAGGATTTCTCCCGCCAATCCGCGGTTGATGGAGATGCCATTTCCCGACCAGATGCTGGGTTGACCCATCCAGTCGACGAAGGAACCTCCCGCTTCGGTGACAATGGGGACCAGGGCGGCGGCGTCCCAGGGGTTCATCAGGGGGTCGACCATCACGTCGGCCCGACCCGTCGCCACGAGGATGTGTCCGTAGCAGTCTCCCCAGCCCCGCAGCAGGTGGGCCCGGGACACGAGCGATTCAAACACATCAAACCGGCCGACCCGGGCGTACCCCTGCACCGTGGTGAAGCAGACCGTGGCGTTCGAAAGCTGGTCGACCGCTGAGACCCGTGCGGGACGGACCGCACCGTCACCCGCCCGCCACCAGGCGCCCAGTCCCCGGCCTCCCCACACCGTTTCATTCATGGCCGGGAAGTGACAGACCCCGGCCACGCACTCGGTACCCCGCTCGATGCCAATCAGCGTGCCAAACAGCGGCACCCCATGAATGAACGATTTGGTGCCATCCACGGGATCGAGAATCCAGCGGTAGCCCGAGGTGCCCGGCTGCTCGCCGAATTCCTCCCCCAGAATGGCGTCGGCGGGAAACGCTTTTGCGAGCCGGGCACGGATCAACTCTTCCGCCCCCCGGTCGGCGGCGGTGACCGGACTGGCGTCGCGCTTGCTTTCGACCGCCAGATTTGACGACTGGTAATACGAGAGAATCAGTGTGCTGGCCTCGGCGGCCAATTGCAGGGCCAGTTCCAGTCGTTGCTGCAGGGGTTCGCGAAACTCGGCCGCGTCGGTCATGGGGTCATTCAGCTGGAGAAGAAAGGAAGAAACGGTTCGGGAGATGATCAGGCTTTGTCGGCGAGGCGGTAGAGCATTTCTCCCGCCTTGCGGACCAGCAGCACCCCGTCTGCCTCGCGGTCGGCGAACGATTCGACATCGATGCTGGCCGGGTCGCGGTAGCCGAGGTTGATCCGACGGCACTCGGACTCGGGCAACCCCGTCGCCAGCGTGACCTGGACCCGGCCCCGTTCGGCGCCGGTCGCGGCATCGAAGGTGCCCTGTCCAAACACATGGGTGGAATGGGCCAGCACCCCCCGGGGAATGTGTGCGAACCGTGACCACTGCTTCAGGAAGTAGTCACGACAGTGATAGCCCACCTGGCCAATCAGCCCGCCATGGGTGATCGAAATCTCGTGGAGGTGAGGGGCGTAGATGATCAGTTCGCCCCCGTCGGCCACCACCGGCTCGAGTTTGTACATGCACTTTCCCGCGACCCACAGTTCGTCGTACATGGGAGGCGCGCACGACAGGACCTGTCGAAATGGCGCGGTGGCCCGGGTGATGTGCACCTGCGACGACAACTGGCTCGCCTGCCCCCAGGCCTCTTCGGGAGTGCCGTAGAACAGGTCATAGACCCCCGCCTGGGGCGTCACGACAAAGGCGATGCAGCGGCGGGGAATGGGAATGAGGGCGGCCGCCCGATCGACCACCGCCCGGACCGGCGTCTGCCGGACCCCGATGATCGACGCGTTGGTGATCAGTGCCCCCAGCCAGTGGAAGAAGTTGAGAATCTCGGGACCGGCGATGCCGGGGAAGAAGTACTTGTTCCCCCCCGAGAACCCCACCACCTCGTGCGGAAACACCGGCCCCAGCACCAGCAGAACGTCGTAGTCCTGGATTCTTGAATTGATCTCGACCTGCACCGATTCGGCCAGCAGGCCTCCGGAAATCTCGTGGGTCTCGTCGGTCGAGAGGGTCCCCAGACAGGTAAGCCGGTCGGGGCGATCCCACTCGTGGTTGTAGAGCCCCACGTTGCGGAAGGCGCCCCGCGCCTCGTCTTCGGAGATTCCCAGAAGCTGCCGAAGGGCGGCAGGAGGCATCGCGGGATGGGTCCCCAGGGCCACCAGCACATCCAGCTGCTGGACGACCGGGGCCAGACGTTCGTGAACTCCCCGAAACAACAGAGGCAAGGGAGCGGTGCGGGTGGCGTCGGGGACGATCAGCAGCACCCGCTGGCCACGAAAGTCGTCCGCAGGGATCCGCGTCGCCAGCCAGTGGCGTACCTGGTCTTCCGAGAGGGGAGAACGGGGAGCCGGAGGGATCAGTTGGGGCACGGCAGGCAGGTCGTACAGGGAACGGGAGTTACGGACAGACGTGCAAAGGGGAGATTCGGTCCCTGGTTCCCCGGTCAGCCCGGTGGCAGCCGCAAGTGGCGAGGGGCCGGGGTGAACAACCCCCCCCTTGCCGGGCAATGGAACCGGACGCAGGAGATCTGTTGGAAAAGCTTCGGCCCGACATCACACCGGAAGGGGGACTGCAGCACGACGTCTGGGCCTCGTGCCCCGGGTGGGATTGATCGGGAGCCGGCATCACGCCGCCTGCATCTCGAAGGGATTCTTGGGGCCGCCGCCGCCGAACCGGCAGAGCAGAATGCCGAATTCGTACAGCACCAGCAGGGGGATCATCATGGCGAGCATGCTGATGGGATCGGCCGGGGTCAGCACCATCGACAGGAAGGCGATGATGAGGATCGCCCACCGCCGATGCTCGCTGTACAGCCGATTGGGAACGAGGTGAATGCGGTCGAGCACCACCATCACCAGGGGAAGCTGGAAGCTCAATCCGAACATCAGCGAGACCACCAGGGCGAACATGATCCACGTCCCGATCTTGATCTCGGGACGCACCGCCAGGTCGACGTTGAATTTGAACAGGAACGTCAGCATGAACGGGATGACCACGTAGTAGCAGAAGACCACCCCCGCCAGGAACAGGCCGATCGAGAGCGGGAGGTAGCGGTAGACGTACCGCCGTTCGTTGGGGTAGAGCCCCGCCGCGACAAACTGCCACAACTGCCAGAAGATCCAGGGGCTCGCCAGAATGAACCCCACCACCAGCGAGACTTTCAGGTAGATCATGAAAGCTTCGTCGACCCCGTCGGTGCGGGGCCGCATGTTCTCGAGCTGCAGGTCCTTGAGGAACTTGCCAAACGGCTGGTCGGCCAGCGGGATCGCAATCAGGACTTCGGGGGCGTCGGCAGGGAGCTCGGGGTAGAAGCCCGGCTGGGCCGCATGCAGGGCCTTGGCCACCTCCCGGCCGTCGATCTTCAACTGGAACGCGGGGTCTTCCGGGGGTGGGGTCGAGGGGACCTCTGGTTCCACCGGCTCTTCGCGCCCCAGCCAGCGGTTGAATGTGCGGCGGGCGGAATCCCAGACCCCCGGCTGGGTCGCCTTGTCGACCGCTTCCTGCCCGGTGACCGTGACATTCGACTGCCCATCGATGAACACGCTCTTCATGGCGGAATTCACCGGGCGCTGCATCTCGATGATCACGGGCTGCGAGATCCAGAAGGCGGCCACGGTGGCGATCAGCCAGCCGACAATCGCCTTCCACAAATGCATCCGCAATGCTTCGAGGTGCTCGCCGAATGTCATCGTCGAGTCGTCGAAGAGATCCTTGTCGGTCATGCCGGTGGGTGCCTTGGTGTGCCTGCGTAATGGGAAGCCGGGGGGCGTTTGCGGACAACCGCGCTCGCGGGATCAGTCGATGATGCCCATCGCCCGGGCCCAGCTGTCGGGAAGCAGGATGTGCTGTTTGTTGGTGTAGAAGTAGTAGATGAGGTTCGATGTGACGATGATGGCCACGATCGCGAACATCAGTTGGCCATACTTCTTGAACGGCGACTCGATCGGATTGCCGAACTTGTCGACCTTCACCTCTTTCTTCACGTACTGCTTCTCGGCCACGATGGTCTGCAGGTCGAGCGTGTCGCGGAAGTAGTAGGCGATCAGTCCCAGCACGCGGGCGAGGTACACCTCGGCGAACGAGCCGAGCAGCACCACCACCGCTCCGCAAACCCCCAGCACCGTCCACTTGATCCAGTCGAACTGCGGGGTGGTCTGGTTCTCGATCGACTGCAGCAGTTCATTCCCCATCAGCGCCCCCACAATCCCCGAGGCCACCATCACGGGAATCGACCACACGATGCGGGCCAGGAAGTACATGATCACGGCCCCGAAGTTTTTCAGTGCCAGCGCCATCGTGATCCAGGCCATCCAGGCGCGGTACGAGACCGGCATCGAGAAGTGGATCATCGAGATGGGGTACGCCAGGAAGCCGAAGGGCATCCAGGCGTGACTGATCGCCCAGACCACATACTTGATCCCCAGGGCGACCGAGGTGAACATGTCGAATTTGACGTCTTTGAGCGACGATTTTTTGACGGTCGTCAGCTTGACGGTTTCAACGTTCAGGTGAAACAGCCAGCCGGGGAAGGTGAAGGAACAGATCGCACACAAGAACCCCCAGAAGGTCTTGGGAGGTCCGTCCGAGCACCACCCGACCATAAAGGCGCAGAAACCCGCC
This sequence comes from Planctomycetaceae bacterium, assembly GCA_046339535.1. Taxonomy (GTDB): domain Bacteria; phylum Planctomycetota; class Planctomycetia; order Planctomycetales; family Planctomycetaceae; genus UBA10511. The sequence continues at coordinate 12,307 of JBKDUK010000311.1, forward strand.
AGACCGGCGAAGATCAGCATGTACGAAGCGGTCTGCAGCACCGAGCCCAGATTCTCAAGGGTGAATTCCCAGGCATCCTTCCAGACCACCTTGTAGAAGTCGCGCGGGTCGACCCCCTTCAGGCTTTTCCGGCGGCGGGCTTCCTTGCTGAGCTGGCCGGTGGTCGGGTCGGTTCCGCACTGGGGACATTCGCGGGCCCCGTCCGGACTGGCGGCCCCGCATTTGGGGCACAATTCGGTCTCGGTATCGACGGCTTTTGAAAGATCGAGCTTCGCCAGCAGGCTGTCGTCATCTTCGACTTTTTTGGGCTTGGCGGCCGGACCGCTTCCTCCACCCTCTGCCGGGATCCGGATCCGGGTTTCACAGTCGGGGCATTTCAGGGCTTTGCCCCGGGCCGCATCGGGGGCGGTCAATACCTTCTGACATCCAGGACACCGAACTTTGACCGGCATGGGCGTGCGAGACAGGGGGGCGAAAGACAGCCTGCGGATGGGTACGAACTTCCAGTGTAGCAACTCCACGGGCTGAGTCACGCTGGCGGGAACGCCCGGTCGGGTTGCGTTGCTTCTGGTTCACCGCGACAATTCCCAGGTTGGGACTCTTCCTGGTTCCCGTGATAGCCGGAAGACGTCCCGTTCACCATGATTGAGTCTCCCGCCTCGCCGGCATTCGGGTCCGGAGAGAATCTGTGGTTGCATGAATCCCTCCAGCCTGACTGTCCACATCCTGGGCCTGCTTCCCCTGGCGGAAGTGATTCCCGGGGAGACCGCCGGGTCGTCTACCGCCACCACCCTGCTGCAATTGGCCCTGCTGGCGGTGCTGGTCTGCGCCAATGGGTTCTTTGTGGCGGCGGAATTCGCCCTCGTCAAAGTCCGCCTCAGCCAGGTCGAAAACCTTGCCCGGGCAGGATCCTGGACTGCCGGGGTCACCCGTCATGTGCTGGGGCACCTCGACGAATACCTCTCCGCCTGCCAGTTGGGGATCACCCTCGCCAGCCTGGGGCTGGGGTGGGCGGGTGAAGCGGTCGCCCATCGCCTGCTGGAACCGGTTTTTCACTGGATCGGCTTTCCCGGGGCGACGCAGTATGTGACCGTTCCACTGGCCTTCCTGCTGATTACCTTCCTGCACATTTCCCTCGGAGAGCAGGTTCCCAAGATTATGGCGATCCGGTCGGCCCAGCCGACGGCGCTGGCGGTGGCGGTTCCCCTCACCATCTTCTACAAGCTGCTGTGGCCCTTTATCTGGGTGCTGCATGCCTCCAGCAATCTCATTCTGGCCACGCTGGGGGTACGCGTTGGGGGGGGACATGAAGAACTGCATTCGGAAGAGGAACTGCGGCTCATTCTGGCCGAGTCAGCCGCCGGCGGGCAGGTGACCCGCGGCGAGCGGCTCATGATGGAAAACGTACTCGACCTGGAAGACAAGGTCACCCGGCAGGTGATGGTTCCCCGGCGGGACATTGTCTACCTCAACAACCGCCGTCCGATGGCCGAGAACATCACCCTCATTGCGGAAGAACAATACACACGGTTCCCGCTGTGCGATGGAGATCTGGACCGGGTGGTGGGAATGGTGCACGCCAAAGACGTGCTGGCGAGCCTGCACTCCGGGAAGCCCCTGAACAGCCTCACCGAGATTGTGCGCCGCTTGCCGTTCTTTCCCGAGACCATGCCCCTCGACGTGCTGCTGCGCGAGTTTCAGAAGAACCGCACGCATGTGGCGATGGTGGTGGATGAATATGGCACGGTCTCGGGGATGGTGACGTTTGAAAATGTGCTCGAGCAGGTGGTCGGTCCGATCCAGGATGAGTTCGACCGCGAGCTGCCGATGATCATCCGCCGGTCGAATGGTCGGTACCTGGTCGATGCGTTGTGCAATCTCGACGACCTGGTCGAGCAATGCCAAATGGAAATTCCCCACGATGTCACCAGTGACACGGCGGGAGGGTTGATGGTGGAACTGCTGGGGCACATCCCGGTGCCCGGCGAGAAGATCCGCCTCGGGAACCACGAGCTGACCGTGCTCGATGCCGAGCCCACCCGTGTGCGCCGTCTCGAAGTGCAGGAACTGGTCTCTCCGCCAGGTGAGCCTGGGGCGAAAGAGGCTCCCAAGTCCTCTGCTGGCGACTGAATCTCGTCAAGTCCGCGGCAGCGCCCCGTCCCGTAATCTCATTCCGGGCGACTGGTCTCCTCAGGAGAGCTCGGAAGGCAACAGTGGTCTCCGTCCGGTTGCTTTCGCACGGCAGTTGTGCGGCCGGACTCTCTGACTGCCGGTCGACCTCGCGCCTGGTGTCGACTGTGCGGTGAAGAGATCGGCTCGTCCTGGGGGACATACCGGCAGAGTGAGACGAGCGGTCGCTGCTGGCGGACCACCGGGCAGACCGGAAGGCGGCCTGGTGCCAGAACGTCAATAGGACGACTCGCGGCCCAAGGTGCGGGAGGGGGATGTCCCGGGAGATGCCGCGATCGCGGCATCTGATAGCCCGGCGCATGAAAAGAGTCGCGTGAAACGCGACTCTTTCCTGCCGATCGAACAGTGTCTCCCCGCTCTGGCGGTGAGACGGAAGAACTTACTCTTCCGCGTCTTCTTCGTTGGCGTTGGCCAGGTCGAGCAGTTCACCCGTCTGGGGATTGCGGTACTTGAGGTTGTACCGCCGCTGGAACTGACGTTCCTGTTCAATCAACAGGCGCCGCACCCCCTGGTTGGCGATCTCCTGGTACTGCGAGGGGATCGTGAAATTGGCGATCTGGGTGTCGAACAGCGGAGCGGACTGGAACGCCTCGCGGGTCGCAGCACGACGTTTCCCGACGCGGACCACGTAGAAGATCGAGGCATCGTCGTTGGGTGTCACCCCCGACTCGCCTTCGCCCAGCGTGTTGAAGACCGTCTCCATGAAGTTCTCACCAGCCCCATCAATGACGACCGGGTTACCAAACTCAAGCGGCTGCCGGCCCATCATCGCCTGCACGCTCGACTGGCGGTACCACGAGAACTCGGGAGATTCACTGACGGTGACTGTGTCGGATTCCTTGGCTCCGGTCACGGTCGCCTCGGCCAGACCTTGTTCGAGTGATTCGGCCTTGGCGGCCTGCTTGGCCAGCGCCTCGGCCCGCTCGCGAGCCTTGGGAATCGCCTGCAACCGTTTCCAGGCCTTCACAACCTGATCACGAACCCCGTCTTCATCGAGGGTCGGGACATGGTCGGCAACTTCACGGACCTTCCAGATCAGGTAACGGTCCCCCGCCAGGTTTTCGCCATCGGCCTGGGCTTCGACGACGAGGGGCGAGTAGAGCCCCTGACCGCGAAACGCGAGCGTGACAATATTGGCGGGCAAGCCGCGCAGATCATCGGTTGAGAGTGCTTCCTGTGTCTTGCCAAGAACCGGGTGCTCGCTGAGGTCCATGGGAGAAAGCAGAACGGTCTCGCCGTATTCGGCACCATTCTGCGTTCCCAGCGCCTGCAGCGCCGTCGCCGCATCGGGAACCGACTTGACCTGCAGTTCTTCTTCGAGCTTCTGGCGTTCGGCAGGAGTGCCCGACTTGAGCTTTTCGGGATCGATGAACCGGGTGAGCTTTTGACCCTCCGAAAACATCGCGTTGGCGATCACTTTGGAACGGGCCTGCAATGCCTTGTTCGTCCGGTCACGCAAAATGCGCTCGCGGATCAGTTGCTTCAGTTCATCGTCGAGAGGCTTGAAGCGGATCGGGGAGGCCTTGGGGCCAGCCGGGGGGGTCAGCCCCGCTTCGGGGGCGGCATCTTCGTCGGTCATGATCTCGTCGGCCGCCTGGGCACCAGTTGCCTCTTCGGCGGGAGTAGCCGGCTGTTCTGTGGCCGGCGGAGTCTCCGTTGGCTGCTCCGCGGCCGGTTGGGCTTCTGTCTTCGGCTCGGTGGCTGGCTGTTCCTCCGTGGGGGTGGCCGGTTGGTCTCCGGTTTCCTGCGGACCGCACGGAGCTTCCGGAGCTGTTTCGGACTTCGGCTCGGGCTCGGGCTTGGTCTCGGGAGCGGGGGTGGCCGGGGGCTCGGTCGGAGCGGGAGGCTCGGCGGGGGGTTGTTCATCCCCCTTCGGCGTAGCCGGCTCTTCGGGACGGTCTCCCTCCGTGGCGGGGTCCGGCGTCGCGGGGGCCTCGCCCGGTTCGACCTCGGTGGAGGCGTCTTCTTGTTCCAGGGTCAGCTGCGGCTTGTCGGTCTCGGACTCCGAGGGAGCCTGGGGAACGACCGGAGCTTCCTGCAGGGCCGAGTCGAGAATCTTCTTCTCGTCGTAGTACTTCTGGATTTCCTCTTCGGTCACCACCTGATCGGCCGCAACTTGCTTCTCAACGTCCTCATACCGGAGGGCGAGATACTGCAATTGCACTTTCCGGGGCTGACGGAAGCCGGGAGTGTACTTCCCCCCCAGCGAGACCCTGGGATTGTCGCGGGGATCGAACTCGGATTTGTGCTTGGCGAACAAAGCCGCCACTTCCTGATCGGAGGGTTCGCCCACCGTGTCGACAAACGCCGAAACGGGAATGGCCGCCGCCTCGATCTTCTGACGGGTGTGAACCTTCTGGTAGACCCGCCAGAGTTCCTCGGGGGGCGTCGGCACGGCAGGCCGCACCAACTGGGCGGTCTCGATCGCCTGCAGTTCGTCCTTCAAGACGCTGTACAGCTGCCGCGGGGCCACCCGCAGTTCATTGCAGACCTCGCGGAAACTGCTGGTGGTCAGCTTGTTGCGGAAGGTCTTGTCGAGAAACCGGGAGACGTCTTCATCGTCCACCGTAATTCCCATGGTGTTGGCTTCTTTTCGCATCAGCCAACCCTGCACCACCTCGCTTTGGGTGGGGGGGCCGAACTGCGGCGACTGGTTCGCCGGCAGTCCCGCTTCGCGAGCAGCCAGCTCCAGGAAGCGATTCACCAGGCCCCGGCGCTGCATCAACTGCTCGACATCGGTCCGGGTCAGATTCCCGGCGTTCGACTCAATCAGCGACTCTTCACCCGTGCCTCCTCCTCCTCGGGCATAGCTGAACAACTTCATGAGGGGATCACCCACAGTGAAGGCCAGCATGGCGGTCAGGAAGAGGAACACCAGCGCCTGTTTCTGGTGCTTGCGGAAGAACTCGAACGGAGACTCCATCGGGCGGTCGACCTTGACAACGCGCAGAATGATGAA
>JBKDUK010000312.1:0-25689 GCA_046339535.1 Planctomycetaceae bacterium
CACAACAGCAAGGCCAGGTGGGCCGCGAGCATTCCATTCTGGATGGCCAGCAGGCGGTACTCCGCCTCAAGCGAACCGCCGCTTCCCAGCTTGAACGCGACGACCGTCAAATACAGCGTGGTGGCCACCATGAGCAAGGTCCGGCTGGGTTGGCAGCGGGCGACCTCGCGACGCAAACCCGCGCCCAGCGCGGCCCCCGCCAACAACGTGGGCAACAGCACCAGCAACTGCGTGTCGTTCCAGAAACGGGGCCAGTTCTGGCGGAGAGCCCAGTCGCGCCAGTCGGTATCGAGCCCCAGTCGCGAAACGGCGGCGAACAACCAGCAGGCCAGCCCCGCACGTGTCCACGTTCGGTATTGGCCAGCATAGTCGACCAGGCTGCGGGAACGACCCCAGCCAATCAGCAGAGCCAGTTGTCCCGCCAATCCCAGCGCCACCGTACCCAACCCGGTCACGAGTTCGGCGGTTGGTGGAATCAGCAGGCGGTTCCACAGCGGGCTCAACGGGGCCCCCACCCCTGCCCCGGGCCAGGCACTGCAGGTCAGCACCATCAGCAGTGCCACGGCCGTCGCCCCCGCCACAGCATACGGCCAGGAGGCCCGGGGGATCAGGCGATGCAGAGGCAGCATCGGAACCGGCGACGCGTCCGGAACTTCGTTGGCGGAATCGCAACGACGCTGGGGAGTAAGATCCAGCGCGGGCGGGGTGTTCTGGGGGGCACTGTGCGGCGCGGGAGAACCCGGTGGGGATTGGAGACTGGCCGTTGCCAGCCAGCGGCGGCGACGATCAGCCGAGCGTTCCACTCCCCGAAAGTGACCCGACACGACGCCCCCGTTTTCTGCGCTGACCGACGATCTGGTTTCTCATTTGTTTTTCGACCATCGCCCGCCCGCGACCAGATGGAGGCCACAAACTGTCAGCACTGCGTGGGGCTGGAAGTGTGTAGGGGCTACGCTGCCTGTTCGGGAGGGGCGGTTTTGGCCGGGGGATAATCGCGGTCTCGAGATTGTTTTTATAGACTCAAAATGCCTCGAGACCGGTCTGCAGCTGGTTCGCGGACAGCAGTTGCGAGGTGCTTGAGATGTGTTACGGGAGAGTTTTCGGGAACTTTCCAGGCCCCTCCGGCGTCTCACAACACGTACCCCTCCCGGTGTCGGAGCGATGGTGACGAAAACGGATCAGGAACTGGTGGAAGAAGCCCGGCAAGGAAATCGCCGCGCCTTTGGAGACCTGATCGTCCGTCACCAGGACCGGTTGTTCCGGACACTGCGTTCGGTTCTGGGATCGACCGAGGATGCCCAGGATGCGTGCCAGGAGACGTTTCTGACCGCGTTTCAGAAGCTTCATCTGTTTGGGGGGAGGTCTGCTTTTTACTCGTGGTTGTTCCGGATTGGATTCAATGCCGCCATCAACCGTCGGCGACGGCGTCGAAGTCTGGTCTCATTGGACGCTCTGCAGGCCCAGAGCGGCGAAGTGTCGGATCCTGCCCACCTGTCTCCCTCCCCCGAAAGTCCCCTCGAAGTCCAGGAAACCCAGGCCGCTGTCCGCCGGGCCCTGGACGAACTGCCCGAGGAGTTCCGCACCGCCCTGGTGCTGAAGGAACTGGAAGGACTGAAGTACGAAGAGATCGCGGAATTGCAAAACTGTCCCATCGGAACCGTCCGGAGTCGGATCTTCCGGGCGCGGGAGGAGTTGCGTCAGCGATTGGCCGTACGTCTCCAAGCCGAGAGCGTTCGATGACCCCACCGATGAATCCCTCCCCCGACGATCTTCCTGCCGACAATCTTCGCGGTGATGCCACCGAAGAATGGCAATCCGCGTGGTACGACCGGGAACTGGCAAACGTCGAGTCGGCCTTGGTTGAAGGTGTTGCCCCATCACCAAGTCCCGGCCGACTGCAGGACTATCAACGACTCTCACAGTTGCTGCAGTCGTTGCCGGCCGAATCCCTGCCCGCCGATTTCGCCAACCGGGTGATTGCGCAACTGCCCGACAGTGTCGGCGCTTCCCGGCCCCCGCTCCAATCATCGCCAGAGCGAGGTTTCCGGCGGTTCGCAAAGCCGGTTTGGGCAGGTCTGGCCGCTTCTCTGGCAGGTCTGGCGGTGCTCGTGGGCCGCTGGCAACCGATGACGACATCAAGTCCAGTGGCGAGCAGCCGTCAATTGCCGGCACCCGCCGCGCCGGCAGCGAAGATTGCCCCGGGGGTTGCCTCATTCGAATCGGCTGTCCGCCCGTCGCTGGCGTCCCGACTTGAGGAGATTCCGCTCGAAAAACTGGCCATCGTGCGGATTCGGGTTCCCCAGCGGGGGGCGGTTTCCGAGGCTGAAAGCGCAGCCATGGACCTGACGGAACAGGCATTCGGCGAGCATTCGATTACCCAGGTTCAGGAAGGTTCTCGGTCGCCCGAAGGTGCCCCAGCGGCCCCTCAGGTCGCGGCCGGGGCCAAAGTATCTTCCCCGGGTGATCCGCCCGATCCCATGCAACTGCTGGTGGTGGGGGAGAGCGAAGCGATTGTGCAGGCGATCGAACAACTGCTGCGAAATCTCGAGCAGACCGAACTGGAGGAGGAAATTCGCGCGGTCGCGCGAACTGAACTCGATCAACTCTCGTCGGAATTGAGTCCCTCGCTCGGGCAATACCTCGACAACCTCGAGCAAACGTGGAGCCCGGCCGTCTTGGCCGAACAAGTCCTGAATCGCGGGGTACAACCGTCGCGCATCGGGAATCCCGCCGAGCCCCGCCTTCCCGGAGAGTCAGGGGAGAGGCTCAAGGAAGGTCATTCGCGCTCCCGCGGCTCGATGGCGTGGGTGTCCCCAGAGTCGCTCACCCTCCACTCTCCAGATGGTTCCCCGGAAACGGCTGCAGCGTCCCGACCGGCGGCGCGGCGGACCCAAAGCCAGGTCAAGGATGCCGAGGGGGCGTCCCCGGCGGAGGAGCCGGCGCAGCCTGCCATGGGGGGCCGCGCACGACCGCCAGAAAATGCACGGATCCGGGAACGATCGTTTTCCACGGCGGATAAAGCTGCGGGAGCACCCCCAGCGTCCGACTCGGTCGAAGGACGACGTCCCCGACGAGTGCTCATTCAACTGATTTGCGATCCCGCCGGTTGATTTGTCGGGATTGTTTTTCAGATGTGCCGGGGCGGTGCGAAACAGATCATTCCCCACGCGGCAACGCCGGCCACGAGGACAGGAACATGGCTCGTGGGATGGCTGAGTCCACCAGCGACTGCCAGGGAGAGACCGGCTCGGCCGGCTTCACAAACCGCAGGGCCACGCTGAGCAGTCCGGGGCGGTGTTCATAGGTGACCACCCGCGCCTGCGCCAGTCCCAGCTGTTTCCGCAGGGCGTCGAGCGCGTCGTCTTCGTAGCCCAGTTCGTCCACCAGCCCGTTTTCCAGTGCATCCTTGGCCGTATAAATCTGGCCTGTCGCCAGTGTCCGCACCTGATCCCGGTCGAGCTTGCTGCGGTTGAGGTCGATCACCTCGAGGAATTGTTGAAAAGACTGATCCAGAATCTTCTCCCAGACCTCCCGGTCCCGGTCGGTCATCTTGCGGAACGGACTGAGCGCGTCCTTGAACTCGCCCGTCTTCAGAGGAGCCGCTTCGATCCCCAGTTGTCCCGCCAGTGCCGCCACTTCGTAGTGCGGAATGATCACCCCGATCGAACCGGTCCAGGTGGTCGGCTCAGCGAAGATCCTCGCTTCGGGTCCCGCCCCCATCGAAATGTAGTATCCGCCCGAGGCCGCCAGGCTGCCCAGCGAGACGAACAACGGCTTCAAAGCGGTCAAATCCCGCATTCTGTGTTAAATCTGATGACTGTCAGTGACGAGGCCTCCGGGGCTGTCGACCGCCAACAGGACCCCTTTTACCTGGTCATCCTCTTTGGCCTGTTGGATCGACTCCAGCACCCGTTCGGTCACCGGGGGCATGATGGTGCCGGTCACTTTGATGATCGCGAGCTTTTCTTTGGCAAGACGGTCACCAGAATGAAACCGCTCACTGGGAGGTTGGCTGCGGGCGAAGTAGTCGCGCTGGCTCTGGTACATCCAGCCGTTCCAGCCCAGGGACGCCAACAGCACGAGCCAGAACAACCATCCCAAAAGTCGCGACAGCCAGCCCCGACTTTCGCGCACCACCACGTGCAGCGGTTGGTCTCCCGTTCCCGGGGTCGTCCGCAGCAGGTCTCGCTCCACCCTCGACATGGCACTCTCTCCGGGGGACCCGCCCCCCACGCGGCCTGGCCGGATCCTCCGACGTTTTTCTGAAGAACACCCTCCAGGAGCCTCCGTTCTCGCGAACCCCGGGGGGATTGTCCAGTCCGCTTGGTTCCTGCCACACCGGATTCCGCGGTGAGACCGAAATGGGCCGGAACACGACTTTTCCGGTGAGGCAATTCCTGCCATTCAGGTAATCCAGTCAATCCCCTTCGCTTCCCGAACACTCCAAACCCGCTGTTCTGCCAACCCCCCAACGGGATGAATCCCGATATCCATAGAACGGGGCTTTCTGGGCCGTCGTGTTACGACCGCGGCCTGCCACATTCCCAGGAGGGGATTCCGACCATGTCCCGAGTCTGGCTGTTCTCGAGGCTCTCCCTCGTCGCACTCACGTGCGGATCGGTTCTGTTCACTGGCTCGCAGGCCCAGGCCCAGCTTGGCCGACGGCTTTTTAGCCGCGGTGCCAATCGGCCGGCTGCGGCCCCCGCCCCTGGCCGCTCGTCCATCGACACCTACGCCCCGGGGTCACGCGGAGAGTCCAGTGATCCGGAGTTGGAGGGGGGATTCGACGACGATGACGGGATGTCGTCTCCCAACTCCCAGCCGTCTTCCCGAACCACCGACTCGCGTCCAGGTCTGTTCGGACGCCTGCTGGGACGAGGACGCGACACGCCGCCGGCGGAGATTCCCTCCAGCCCCCGGTCCACCAGCAGCAAAGCGAAGAAAAAAGACTCTGAGCTGCTCAATTCCCGTGAGCTGACTCCCATCAAGCAGCGCCCGGTCGAAGCGTACGGCGGCAAAACCCCCAATCTCTCGAAGCCCGGTCTTTCGGCCCCCAGGTCGACCACTGAAGGAGTCAAACGCCGCGAGCCTGTTTCACTGGCCCCGGCCGACTCGACCCCGGCGGGCCCTGTCGTGCCCCCCGCACCCGACGAAGCGGGTGAATTCTTTGATCGGGGAGCGGCTGACTCCGGGGACTCTCTGGAGTTGCCTGATGAACCCGCTCCGCTGAGCAAATCGGGCCGCGTCCCGCCGCGGAATGTGACCACCCGCGAACCCGTTGCCGCACCGGCGAGCACCGCCACCGTCACCCGGCGGATCGAAACTCCTCTCCAGAAAAATGTCTCCGCCGCTCCCGCGTCGATCGAAGCGGATGATGAGCTGGATCTGGAATCGGACGGTGAAGTCGACTTCGACACCCCGGAGTCGGAAACTGCTGACAAGGAGAGCGATGAGGGGTCATCTGAGTCGGGTTCGGACCCGGAATTCGAGTCGGCTTTCGATTCTCCCTACACCGGCCGCAAACTCGACCCCCGGGCTCTGGAGCGCCAACAGCCGACCCAGTCCAGCACTCCTCTGAAGACCAGTGGCTCCATCCGGTCGATCGACGCCCCCGCGGCGAAATCGGCGCGGTCGGTTTCCTCGGCCCGTTCGTCGCGCACAGGACTCATGGGCTATTGCCCGGTTGTGCTCCGCGATGAGCGCGAGCTGGTTCCTGCTTCGGCCGAATTCACTTCGGTGTTCGGCGGACGGGAATATCAGTTCTCTTCGGCCGAGGCGAAACGGACCTTCGAGGCCAATCCCCGTCTGTATGTTCCCGCTGTCGGGGGGCAGGATGTTGTCCACCTGGCGGAAGGGGAACGGGGAATTCCTGGCTCTCTGGCCCATGCGACGTGGTATCGCGGTCGCCTGTACCTGTTCGCTTCCGACACCACACTGCAGCAATTCGTCGCGGAGCCGTCACGTTTCGCCACCATCCCCTGAGGTGTCCCGCGCTCCGCGATCGCTGCTGACGAAATTGCGACTCTCCCGAAAGATTTCCAAAGAGCCGTTCTTCGAATCCCGAAGAACGGCTCTTTGGCGTTTCATCGCCGCGCCCCGGATGTCAATCAGCCGTCCGCCAAACGGGCATTACAAACTGTTTTCCCGGTACAGACTTTCGATGCCCTTCTCCGCGGTCGGTTGGCGAGACAGCCGCGCAGACCGGTCCATGGCCGACACGACCGAATCGCTTGCTATGCGTTGGTCTTCTTCAGACTGACCTGGAGTGGCCCCTTGGGCGGCGATCAGCCCGCTGTCGAACCAGGTGATTGGCCGGAGTACGCCGCGTCGACGTGTTGCTGCCGGACGGCAATTCCGGCGGACCTTCTCCCCCAGTTGCTCTGAAAAACTCGATTGCAGGCCGTACTGACGGCGGCCGGATACCCTCGGGGATCATCCGTGTCTGGCAATCCACTTGGGGTCGACGAATTTCTGCAGCAGCCACAGAAAGAAGCTGCGGGCTTCTGACTCGGGCGGCGGGGCGCTATCCAGAGCCTCCCCGGAGGACTCACCGCCGTCCGAATGGCGGGGCGAGCCCAGACCGATCGGCTGCCCGGTCGTATCCAGCCAGCCTCGGGGGCCGAGGCGGACAGGCCAGCATTTTTCCCGCGCCTGTTCATTCACCCGATCCTGGATCCGGCGACTCCAGACCATTCCGAATACCGTTTGGAAATCAATCCAGGCCTGGTCATCGCCGGGCTCGGCAGGGGGCTTTTGATGAGATCTTTTCCACACTACGGCACTTGTCAGGATCAACAAGCAGGCCAATCCCACTCCACATCGATCGGCCTGTAACGATGGCGGGGAGATTTCCGGTGTCAGGGAGCAGAGCAGCAGCATCGTTCCCAGCATCCCCAGCAGGGCTTCGACGGTCCAGCGGGAACCGACATAGTTGCCCCACCCCATCACCGACACGAGCAGGCCCCCCAACAGCATCGGCGGCTCCAGTTCAAATCGGTCCCAGCGGGCCATACCCAGCCAGGCGGCAGCCACGGGCCACAGCAGCACGAGCAACAGCGGCAAGACCACAAAGAGGCTCCACACATGGGAGGTCGGCCAACGCCCTCCCAATACCGCGACCAGGGGAGCCAACGTCGCCACGGCCGCCACATACCAGGCGGCGTGCAGGATACCCTCGGTTGTCTCTCCCGACAGTCTCAGCCCGAACGCCGCGGTCCACGCGATCCAGGCCAAACAAAACCAGGGCCACGCCATGTTGAGGGCCGTCGGTTTGAGGGTGTCCCTGAGGCAACGCAGCGGACCCAGGGACACAACCACGAGGGCCAATAGCATCACAGAGTCCGCAATGCGTTCCATCGTCAAACTCTCTTTCCGGAGGCGGGCGTATCCCGAGGCGATCCGGACCATAAACCTTGCGGACTGGTGAACCGTTTCAGGATCTGACTGTTGCATCTCCCCCGGGTGCACGGAGCCTTCGACACAACCGTACCACGGTCTGCGGCGAGGGCGAAACAGAGCCCTTTCGTTTGATGGGGCACCGCCCCTGGGGACGAAAAAATAGGTGTGAGATTCAGGTGGCCAAATCGGCAACCAAGCCTCCGCCCTGCAAACGGTTGGTTACGGTTCGGTTTGCCTGTGTCTCTCGGGTTCGCCACAGTCTCCGTTCCAGATGTGCCTTTCCAGGAGTAGTACCAGACATGAAGTGGACAACTTTCTCTGCCGCGGTTCTGTTCGTGTGTGCCGGAGTTGCTGAAGTCTCCGCCAGCCACGGATGTGCCGCCCCCGCCCCCAGCTGCTGTGCCCCGGCTCCTTCGTACGCCGCTCCGGCTCCCAGCTGCTGCCAGCGGTCGAAGTGCCGCCCGGCTCGCACGAAGTGCGTGAAGCAGCGGTGCCATCGCACCCGCTGCAACAAGGGCTGCGGATTGCTCGGTGGCCTCGGTGGATGTCACCGTGGGTGCGGATCGAGCTGCGGCTCGACCTGTGCTCCCGCCGCGACCTGTGCGGCTCCCGCCGCGATCGCCAGCTGCGCTCCCGCCGCTGTTGACGCGAGCTGTGCCGCTCCCGCCGGGATCGGCTGTGCTCCCGCCGTGATCGGCAACGGAGTTGGCAACGGTGCGGGCTGCGGCCCCGCCGTGGCTGCCAACTGTGCGGCTCCCGCCGCCGTCGGCTGTGCTCCCTCGGCTGTCGCCTGTGCTCCGGCTGCGGCCGCTGCCACCGGCTGTGCTCCCGCCGTCGGTGCGGTCGGCCCCTACGCCGGTCCTCACTGTGCGGCTCCGGTTGACCCGAGCTGCTGTGCTCCCCGGGCTTCGGCCTGCAACTAATGTGATCTGCGAGACCTCAGGTCTCACTGATCTCGGTTGAAAAAATTCCAAGCCCCGGCTGATCGCAAGGTCAGACCGGGGTTTGGTCTTTTTGACGATGTTCAATTCGATGTCACCCCGCGTCATGACAGCCGGTCAGATTCGAACAACGGCTGCTTGGCAGGTTCTCCCGCGACTTCCTGCACGTAGCGGGGGACTGCATAACCAGGAAGCCGCCCGCGCAGTGCTTCCATCAGCTGCAGCCCCCGGCTGACGGACACTTCGAAGTGGGCTCCCCCCCGCACCCTGTCAAGTTGGTGCAGGTAATAGGGAATAACCCCAAGGCGCAGGAGGGATTCCGACAGTTCCTCGAGTGCGGGGACAGAGTCATTCACTCCCTGCAGGAGAACCGCCTGGTTGAAGACCAGGATTCCGCCGGCGCGGGACAGCCGCAGCAATGCTTCGGCACAGTCGCCCACCAATTCCCGGGCATGGTTTGCGTGGACCACCACCACAGGCTGCAGCCGGGACGTGGTCAAGAGTGTCAGCAGATCGGGGGTCACGCGGGCGGGCAAGACGATCGGCAGTCGGGTATGCAGTCGCACCCGGCGGAGATGAGGAATCTGCTCGAGCCGTCGCCAGAGTGTGGCGAGCCGGTCATCCGCAAGAACCAGAGGGTCTCCCCCGCTGAGGATCACTTCCTGGATCGTCGGATCGGCGGCAATCCGATCGAGGGCCGGCTGCCAGTCGGCTGGTCGATGCGGAGCTTCGGAGTAAGGGAAATGCCGGCGGAAACAGTAGCGGCAATGGACAGCGCAGGCCCCAGTCGTAATCAGCAAGACCCGGCCGCGGTACTTCTGCAACATGCCGGGGGCCTGCAGTGCCAGATCGTCTCCCACCGGGTCATCGCGGAATCCTGCCGGGTCGAGTCGTTCGTCCTCCAGCGCCAGAACCTGACGCAACAGCGGATCGTCGGGATCGCCCCGGCCCATCCGGAACAGGAAACTGTGCGGAACCAGCACCGGAAACTCGGCGGCGGCGGCCTCTGCGCCGGGTGAGACCGCTCCCGGGAGCCCCAGCAGTTTCAACAGTCGGGAGGAGTCGCGCACCGCGGCCGACAATTGGCGTTGCCAACTCCACTCCAGAACAGTGTGATCGTCACAACTCGTTGACAGGACTGGCTCTGGGACTTGTTGGGCGGTGGAGGGTGGGGTTGGCACGAACGCCGGGGCTCTGCTATCTTGGGGTTCTGTTCACCGACAGGTGAACGTCAACGTTTCAACCGTGCAACCAGACAGGGGCGATCCACATCGTCCAGGAGTTGCTGTCCTCTCAGGAACGGATGCGGGAACCACACTGATGCCCAACATCAACGCCGGCGATTTTCGCAAGGGTCTTAAGGTCATGCTCGACGGGGATCCGTACGACATGCTCGAAGTGAACTTCGTGAAGCCGGGCAAAGGCCAGGCGCTGTACAAGTGCCGACTGCGAAACCTTCTGAAGAATACCATCATTGACCGCACGTTCAAGAGCGGCGATGGATTGGAATCTGCGGATGTTCGCAAAGGGGAAGGACAGTTTCTCTACCGTGAGAAAGACAGTCTGGTCTTTATGGATCAGGAGTCCTTCGAGCAGTACACCGTGCCGACATCTCTGATGGACGGTCGGGATGTTTGGCTGCTTGACGGGGCCATCTGCACCATGACCTACCATAACGACCGGGTGATCGAGGTTGAGCCTCCCTCGCACGTGAATGTGAAGATCACCTACACCGAACCCGCCGTTCGGGGCAATACCTCGGGGAACATCACCAAGGCCGCGACGGTCGAAACCGGCGCCGAAGTTCAGGTTCCCGCGTTCATCGACACGGGCGAAACTGTTCGCGTCGATACCCGAACCGGGGAATACGTCGAGCGTGTCAAGGTTTGAGCGTCGGTGGTCGTGGCGGTGCCCAGCGGGGTACCGCCATGCACCCGGATCCGCTCCGTTTCTGCCAGCGGATGCACGCTGAAATTCCCGGTGCCCGCTCTGCTTCCGTTCGGATCTGCCGCTGGTGGTCCACTGTGAAGGGAGTGCCCGTTGGGCTGGGACTTCTCTCTGTCCCGCTGTGTTCCTGAAGATCCCGATGTCTGAGCACAACCACCTGCTGTATATTGAAACGGTCGGCTGCCAGATGAACATGCTGGACAGCGAACTGGTTGTCGCCGCGCTGCGCCACCAGGGATACCAGTTGACTTCGGAGGTCGAACAGGCCGACACAATCCTGTTCAACACCTGTTCTGTCAGAGAGCACGCCGAACACAAGATCTACAGCGCGCTGGGACGACTGAAGCACAGCCGTCGGCAGCGTCCGGGCCAGGTCATTGGCGTCATCGGCTGTATGGCGCAGAAAGACCAGGAGCTGATTTTCCGCCGGGCGCCGCATGTCGATCTCGTGGTGGGGACCGGACAACTCGCGCAGATTCCCGAGTTGATCGACCAGTCCCGTGAGGCGCGGCAGCACCGCCTGGCCGTCAGTCTCGATCGTCGTGACGCCACCCGCCAACAGGTCTCCGACAGTTTTCAGAGTTACGATCCCCTGCGGGATCCCGAGATGCGCCCTTCGCCTTTCCAGGCGTTCGTCCGCATCATGATCGGGTGCGACAAGTTCTGCACGTACTGTGTGGTCCCGATGACCCGCGGGCCCGAGCAGAGCCGGCCTCCAGCCGATATCCTGGCCGAGGCCCGGCGACTCGCCAGCGAAGGGGTGCGTGAGATCACCCTGCTCGGCCAGACGGTCAACAGCTATCGCTTCGTGGTGGACGGCCGGACCTGGCGGATGTCCGACCTGCTGCTCGCGCTCCACGACATCGAGGGGCTGCAGCGGATCAAATTCGTCACGAATTTTCCGCGCGACATGTCCGACGATCTGCTGCAGGCGGTGCGCGATCTCCCGAGGGTTTCGAAGTACCTCCACGTTCCGGCCCAATCGGGCTGTGATGTGATGCTCAAACGGATGAAGCGTGGTTACACCGTCGGCGAGTACCGCGAGATGATGGGCCGCATCCGCGACACCATTCCCGAATGTGCTGTCTCGAGTGACTTCATCGTCGGATTCTGCGGAGAGTCTGAGGAATCGTTCCAGAAGTCGCTCGACCTGCTGCGCGAGTCGCGATTCAAGAACAGTTTCATCTTCAAGTACAGCCCTCGCCCGGGAACCAAGGCTCACGAGTTGTTTGCAGACGACGTTCCCGAAGAGGTGAAACGCCGCCGTAATCATGAGATGCTCGCACTCCAGAACCAGATCAGCGAGGAAGACAATTCCCGGTTGATCGGCCGCGACTTCCCCATTCTGGTCGAAGGGCTCAGCAAGACGGCTCGTAAAGAGGGACTCGACGACCCCCGTGTGGGAGGCGCGCTGCAGGAATCGCAATCCAGTTGTGATGACCATCCTCAGCTGGTGGGCCGGACCATGTGTGACCGCATCGTGGTCTTCGATGGAAATCCACGGTTGATCGGCGGTTTTGTTGATGTGCACGTCTATGACTGCACACAAACCACGCTGCTGGGGACGATCATCACCCGCGAATTCCAGCACGCAGGATCCGATCTGCTTCCGATCCTGGCCTGAGCCCGGGGCGATTGCGCAGATTGGCCTCGTGGCAGATGGCGGAATCCGGAAAGGCACAGTTCTGGAATATGCCGCCAGCCAGTGGCCCTGGACAGGGCCGGGCTTCAGACACCTTCGGCGGGATTTGGTTCAATCCCCGGCGAAGGTTCTCCCAACTGGTAAGCGACCCGGGGAAGAAGTTCGTTGGAAGGATCACATCGTTGGGCCCGCGCCAGAGCCCGCCGGGCTTCGGACAGCTCTCCCACATACCAGCGGGCCATCGCGTCGATCAGCAGCGGGATCGCCCGCTGAGTGCCGCGGGTTCCCTGTTCTGCCCACCCCAGCAGCCGTCGTCCCTCTTCGATGCGACCGGACCAGACCAAGGCCCCTCCACGGACCGCCTGAACCTCGGGCCACCAGGGATGTCGGGCGTATTCGGCGGCGGAGAGGCGATCTGCCTCAGATCGGAATTCGGGCCGCGCCAGCAGCAGGTCGGTAAATGGAAGCAGCCAGCCAGTGCCGGGACCGGGTCCGGGGTCGGGAGGAGAATGGCTCGCCGCTTCCTGCAGCAGCGCCCGCGCTTCCATCCAGCGCCCCGATCGCAGCGCCACCAGGGCGAGGCCTCGTGTCCCTCGTGGATCGCCGGGGGCCTGTTGCATTCCCTCGCGAAACCGCCGTTCGGCTTCCCGGAGGTCGTGTGTTTCGAGCGCCGTGTCGGCCTGCAGCCACAGCCGCGTCTCGCGCTGGCGATCCCAGTCGGCCGAGGTCCGGCGCCACGTTGAGACCAGTCGCTGGCCATCGCTCTCCCAGAGGGAATGCGAACCCCTCCTCCAGCGCATGGGAATCAGACCACCGACGGCCAGCAGGTTGACCAATCCCAGAGTGCCCCACAGGCTCCGGGTGAACCCCGGACCTGCATGGTGGGCCAGGAGGGCGCACGCAACCGCCGTGGCCAGGTTGGCGGCTCCTCCCGACAGCCAGACCACCGACATGCGTTGGGTGAGCCCCAGGCCTCCCCTGGGGAAGATTTCCCAGGTCGTTCCCAGAGGAATGGTCTTCAATTCGCACACCAGCGATCCTTGCCGCCAGCGGGCCCAAAGATCTCCCCATCGTCCCAGCTGCAACCGCTGGACTTCGCATCCGGTCAGCCAGGCCCCCAGCAAATGCCCAAGTGTATGAATCACCGCAGCCACGACCATCGCGGGCAGCACGCAGGCAATGATCAACCACCAGCACAGCCACCTCGAGTCGCCAGACTCCCGCCAGATGATCGGCACCGCCAGGCAGACGGCGCCCGACAGGCAGAGCCCGAGTCCCCAAACACCTGTCAGACAGCGGTCCGCACAGGGAGGACACCACTGCCGCAGTGTCCAACCGCGTCCCCCCAGGCGCACCAACCCCTCGGGATACTCGGCCACAATCTGGCATGAGTCACACCGAGGCATCGGAACCTCCCCTCGGCCAAACCTGCCGCCAGCGGTGTGGCCACCTTCCCCCTCGCCTCCTCCCGGTCACAGCAGCAACTCATCGAGAATCCGGGCCTTGTAAACGTCGGTCAGACGCTCTTGTCGGCTGTTGTGGGTGTACGTCAGCCGTTCATGATCAAGCCCGAGTTGGTGCAGGATCGTGGCATGCAGATCGGCCGTTGAGGTCCGATTGACGACCGCGCGGTAGCCAAAGTCGTCGGTTGCACCGTAGGCCTGCCCGCCGCGGATCCCTCCCCCCGCCAGCCACACGCTGAAGCCATAGGGATGATGATCACGTCCCTCGTTCCCCCGCGGGCGGCTCCCATCCCGCTGTTCGGCTGCGGGGGTTCGCCCAAACTCTCCCCCCCACAAGACCAGAGTCGAGTCGAGCAGCCCCCGTTGCTTGAGGTCGGTCAGCAGCCCCGCCACAGGCTGATCTGTCTGGGCACAGCACGATCGCGTTCCCTCGGTGTTGCTGTTGTGCGTATCCCAGGGCTGGCCGCGCATGAACAACTGCACGAACCGCACCCCCCGCTCCACCAGACGTCGGGCCATCAGGCAGCGGCGTCCGTAGCTGCGGCTGACATCATTGTCGAGCCCATACAGAGCCTGTGTGGCGGCCGTCTCCTGTGACAGGTCGAGGGCATCCGTCGCCGCCAGCTGCATTCGAGCGGCCAGTTCGAAGCTGGCCATCCGGGCGTCCAGTTCCAGTTCCGCCGGTCGCTGCCGGCGGTGACGTTCATTCAATCGCCGCAGCAGTCCCAGCCGCGAATCTTCCACGGCGGACCCGCGTGGCTGTTGAGGCTGCAGGTGCAAGACCGGTAGCCCCTCCGAGCGGATCGAGGTCCCCTGATACAACGGCGGCAACCAGCCGCTTGACCAGTTTCGGGCGCCGTCGGTTGGCACTCCGGTGGGATCGGGCAAGGCGACATAGGCGGGCAGGTTCCGGTTTTCACTTCCCAGTCCATACGCGACCCACGATCCCAGGTTCGGTCGCCCCGAGACAATCAGTCCGGTGTTGGCCATCCAGATGGCCTGCTCGTGGTTCCGATGCTCGGTGAACATCGACCGGACGACGGCGATGTCGTCGGCATGCCGGGCGACTCCCGCCATCACGCTTGAAAACTCCAGCCCACTCTCTCCGTGTTTGGTGAAAGGAAAGGGACTTCCCATCAGGTAGGTGGTCCGATTCTCATCATCCGCAACCTCGCCGGGAGGCGACTGTCCGTCGAGACGCGACAGCTCGGGCTTGGGATCCAGCAGATCAACATGGCTGGGGCCGCCATGCATGAAGAGCTGGATGACCGCCGTCGCCCGCGGTTCATGATGGGCCGCCCGGGGCTCGACCGAAAACCGCTCCCCTTCCCCCCCGCGAGCCGGTTGTTCCCAGCCTGAAATCAACCCCGACAAGGCGAGTCCGCCCAATCCTCCCCCCAGAGAGCGGACCAGTTCCCGGCGGGAAATCTCCCCCGGATTCATCGGAACCACGAATTCCATCCCCATCGTGCATCTCTCCCTGTGGGCTGTCAGCACCGGTCGATCACTCGCGACCGGCTGGGTTCTCGACTCACTCAGTCCACGTAGACAAACTCATTGGCGGCCAACAGCATGTGGCACAGATCCAGCCAACCCGCCATCGACTGCGCCGCATCCCCCGTCGCCGGCACCCCACTCCGTTGGCCTTCCACAAACGCCATCAGTTCGGCCAGTTCATCGGGTTCCGGGGCCCGCGAATACGCCAGCCAGACGGCTTGTGTGACTCCCGCCGCCAGATCGGCCGACTGCGTCCTTCGGGCAAATCCCTCGGCCATCCTTCCCAGGGTCTCGCTGTTCAGCAGCGTCAGCGCCTGGGTTGCAACTGTGGACCGTCCACGCCTCACGCAATTCGTTTCCATGACTGGAGTGTCGAACAACTGCAGCAGGGTCAATGGGTTCGACCGCAGCACCTGGTAGTAGATCGAACGTCGCCGATCGGAATTGGGGTCGGCAACTGTGACTTCGCCATCGGGCTGCCGCGCCACGGCCAGGCCGGGGCCAAACATCGTCTGGTCCAGGCGTCCAGCCACCGCCAGCAGGGCATCGCGCACGCTCTCCCCTTCCAGACGACGGATACGCTGTCTCCACAGGAGACGGTTGTCGGGGTCGACCGCCTGCCCCCGTGTCAGGGCGTCTCCGGTCACGGTCGAAGACTGACGATAGACGCTCGACAAGACAATCAGCCGGTGGAGGTGCTTCACATCCCAACCGCTGTCGACAAACTCCCGCGCCAGCCAGTCGAGCAATTCGGGATGGCTGGGGGCCGCCCCCAGGGAGCCGAAGTCTTCCGGGGTCGAGACCAGTCCCTCCCCAAAGTGCAGCAGCCAGACCCGGTTCACAAACACCCGGGCCGTCAGGGGATGATCGGGTTGTGTGAGCCACCGGGCAAACGCCAACCGCCGCCCCGAGGTGGGGGCCTCGGCTGCCGGAGCCTGCCATTCGAATCCACGGGACGTCTTCAGGGCTGCCGGCACCCCAGGTTCCACCGGAGACCCGGGAACCAGAGGATCACCCCGCCGTAAAACCGGGGTGGTGACCGGGCCAGGCAGGTCGTAGAGAGCCCGCAGTTCGTCGAAATGCCGACGTTGACGTTCCTGGGAGGCGATGGCCGCCGATTGCTCATCAAACCCCGACTTGAACTCCGGATAGGTCTCCGACAGCAGTTTCGGCAATTGGGCCGCCTCCGGACGCAACTCGGCGCCAAACTTCGACACGAGGTACTTGTCGACTTCCGAGCGTTTGTCTGGCTCCCGCGTCAGGGCCTGCTTCACATCCTCGCGGAGGACCTCGGGCAGTTTCGCCAGCCGCTCACCAAACAGCCGCTCCGCAAACTCTTTTTGCAGTTCCGCCTGCCGCTGCTTCGCCTTCGCGATTTCGGCTTCGAGCCGGCCATTGTGTTCGGCCGCCGCCTGTTGCTGCCTGGCCGTGGCCACGAGGATCTTCAGGTCCATCTGCGGAATCCACTGATTCGGACGCAGCGCGGGCAGGAAGATGGCCTGCAGCCGGTAAAACTCCGCCTGGGGAAGCGGATCGTAGTTGTGCGAATGACAGCGGGCGCACTGCACGGTCAGGCCCAGTGTTGCGCTCGAGACAATCTGCAGGGTGTCATTGAGTGTGGGATAGAAGTATTGGGCGTCGGCGTTCTTGATGGTGCTGAAGTCCGGGCGGCTCGAATCGGGGGCGCACCTGAGGAACCCGGTTGCGGTCACTGCCTCGACCACCTCGTCCGGCAACTGCGGCTCGCGGGCGAACGCTCCGTGGTAGTCGCTCAGTTCGTCTCCCGCCAGTTGCTCCTGCAGGAAGCGGTCGTATGGCTTGTTCGCATTGAACGCCCGCACGACGTAATCGCGATAGCGGTACATGTTGGGAATCGGCCGGTCCTCGGCCAGGACTCCGGCCGAGTCGGCATACCCGGCCAGATCGAGCCAGTGCCGTCCCCAGCGTTCCCCATACCCGGGATGGGCCAGCAAGGCCTCGACCAGGTGTTCCACTGCCTCGGAACGATGATCCGTCAAGAACGACTGCACGAGCCCGGGATCGGGAGGCAGCCCGGTGAGGTCGAACGCCAGACGTCGGGCCAAAACCGTGCGGGCCGCGTCCCCGGCGAACGTCAAGCCCTGCGACTCCAGGGAGGCCAGCACGAATGCATCGATCGGACTACGGACCAGTCCGGCCTGCTGCACAGAGGGAATGGCGGGCCGTGAGGGGGGTTGAAACGACCAGTGATCGAGAGAGCCCTTGCCGGTGCCGGTCCCGATCCCCGTCTCTCCCGGAGCGGGGTCGGGTTCGTCACCCGGAGCTCCGTCATTGATCCACTGCCGCAACAGGCCTTTTTCGGCCGCCGTCAGGGGCCCCCCTTCCCGCGGCCTCTCGTTCGACGCCAGTTTCTCCCACAACAGGCTCGACTCGGCCGCTGCCAGTCGAATCGCAGGCCCCGATTCGCCCCCCTTCAAAAGATCGGAGCGGCGTTCCAGCCGCAGTCCCCCCTGGGCATTCTCGCCGGTATGACATTTCTGGCAACGGGCCTTCAGCAAAGGCTCGATTTCCGTTTCGAACCGGACTTTCCCGGCCGCTGCCGGGGCCGAGGCCTGTGCCCAAACCGCGTTGGGACAGAACCCCACCACCCCGAGTCCTCCCAAACAGCACCCGAACGCACGCCAGACGATCTCCGTCAGCCAGCCTTTCAAGTCGCGTCTCCTCAAGAAAATCGAGGTTCAACCGGTGTGATGCAGGGGAACTGACTGCACGGCTGTCGACCGACAGTCTATCACTCACAGGGGCCCTCTGGGAACTGAACCACGACGGAGCCGCCCCCCACTTTTCCACTGGTTTCGGATTGCGCGGTTGGGTGGGTGTCGGTCTTCGCGAGAGGGAGGTTCCGGGCTCCAATCCGGGTGATTCGCTGGCGAATCTGGCCCCGAGACCCTAAAGTAACTGATGTTCCTTCGTTCCCTTCCTGAGTCCTCCGGTGCGTCTCCGGCACGTCTTCCATGTACGACCTGATCGGCGACATCCACGGCCATGCCACCGAGCTGGTTCTGTTGCTGGAAAAGCTCGGATATGAACGGCGCCAGGGGGTCTTTTCGCACCCCGAGCGCAAAGTCATTTTTCTGGGAGACCTGATCGATCGTGGTCCCCAGATCCAGGAAGTGCTGGACATAGCCCGGCCGATGGTCGAAGTGGGACACGCGTTCGCCGTCCTCGGCAATCACGAACTCAACGCCCTGGGTTACCATACTCCCCATCCGAAACGTCCCGGACGGCACTTGCGGGAACACAACGACCGCACGACCCGCCAGCATGAGGCGACGCTGCGGCAGTTGGATGCGGGGCAGCTTCGCTCCGCTCTGGAATGGTTTCGCACCCTGCCGCTCTGGCTGGAACTGGACGGTTTGCGGGCGGTCCACGCCTGTTGGGATGAACCCGCGCGGGCCGCTCTCGCCGAGGGACTCGCCGAGCACGGTGGGCTGACCCCCTCGTGCCTGCAGGCCGCCTGTGTTCCGGGCGCTCCGCTATTTCCCCACGTCGAAGTGCTGTTGAAGGGGAAAGAGGCCAAGCTGCCGCACGGCATCTCGTTCTTCGACAAGGAAGGTCACGAACGCCGCAGTTTTCGGACCCGCTGGTATGCCGACCCCCGTGGTCAAACCTACCGGAGTTACGCCTTCGAGACTGCGACGATCCACAGCAACTCACCCCTTGCCATTTGGATTCTGGAGTCGGCCAATCCTTACCCGGTCGATGCCAAACCAGTATTTTTCGGGCATTATTGTCTGCGCCCTGACTGCCCCGCTCCCCTTGCGCAAAACGTCGCCTGTCTCGATTACAGCGTCGGCAAAGGGGGCCTGCTCTGCGCGTATCGCTGGCAGGGGGAGCAGACCTTGCGGCAAGAGCACTTCACCTGGGTTCCCTCGACCCATGGTCCGCATGCGGCAACACTCGCCGAGACCCCGGCCTCTTCGGCCCCCATTTGACTTCTCGGCCCAGGCTCTGCGTGGCCCGTGGTGCTGCACAGCACATGGCCGCCCGGTGTGGTCCTTCGATCTGAACCGGCACATCAACCCCGTCCCGGCCCGGGCGGGATGAGACTGGCAAGCGGCACGATCCCTTGGGACACGTGTGATCCTGCGTCAAATCCCCTGCTATTTCTTTCCCAATGACCGCTGGTGGGCGAAGAACTCCTGGAGGATGTCGCGGCACTCCGCGAGCAGCACCCCCCCCAGTACCGCCGCCTGGTGATTCAGCCGCTTGTCGGTTGTGATCTCGTACAGTGTATGGCAGGCACCCCCTTTGGGATCGGTGGTTCCATAGACCACCCGCGGTATGCGCGCCTGCACGATGGCCCCCGCGCACATCGGGCACGGCTCGAGCGTGACGTACAGCGTGCAGTCGAGCAGCCGCCAGGACTGCAACATTTCAGCCGCCTGGGTGATCGCCAGCATTTCGGCATGTGCGGTGGGGTCGTTCAACGCTTCACGCTGGTTGTGGGCCGCAGCAATCACCCGGCCTTCATGCACCACCACCGCCCCGACCGGAACCTCTCCTTCGTCGAACGCCGCCCGGGCCTCGGACAGGGCCTGACGCATCCAGACGTCGTGTGGCAGCAAAGGATGCTCGAATGAGTCGGACGACGGACTGGGAAAATCGACCACGAGTCAAACCACCAAAATCGAGTGCTTGCAACCCTGAGCCGGAATGGTAGCTCTGGGGCCTGCTGAAGGGCCAGTCACCGGTCGATGGGATCGGTCCGAGCGTCGTTGTCGGGCTGGGACGGGAGGAAGAGAGACAAGAGACGCGGCCAGCAGGTGATCGATTTCGGGGCAAATGGCCACTGGCGACTTTCGGTTCCGTGATTGGCACGGAGGGGCACAGTCCTGTCCTGTTCAATCGCAGTGTGCTGCGGCCGAGGGCACTGCACACACGACAGACCCTGGCTGGAGTCCGAGTCGCAATGCGACTGCACCTGTTGCCGCGGCGATTCCCGTGAAAGACTGCAGCGGCTGTGCCGAGCCGGCCGTGGTGCGTTGAGTGCACTTCTCCGAATGCGTTCCGGTTCAGCGTCTCCCCTTGACCGGCTACGAAGACGGGGAGTAGGTTTCAGCCACCATGAGCCAGAATTACCCACTCTTCGTCCGACGCGACTTCGACGGCTTTTTCGGGTTGTTCGTCGACAACCTGGTTCAATTGTTATTGATTCCCGTCCTTTGCGGGGCGCTCTGCGGCATGACGGGAGACGATGCCCGCTATGTCTACGACTACATGATCCCCGGGGCGGCGGTCAGCATTCTGCTGGGCAACCTCTTTTACGCCTGGCAGGCGCACCGGCTCGCTGCCCGCACTGGCAGCAACTCGGTCTGTGCCCTCCCCTACGGCATCAACACCCCTTCGCTCTTGGTCTACATCGCTTTCGTCATGGCCCCGGTCTACCAGCAGACCAGGAGTCCCGCCGCCGCCTGGCAGATGGGGCTGTATGCCTGCCTGGGAAGCGGGGTCATCGAGTTCCTCGGCGCGTTTGTCGCCGGCTGGATTCGTCGCAAGACTCCTCGGGCGGCTTTGCTGTCGACACTCGCGGGGATTTCCATCGGCTTCATTGCCATGACCTTCGCCCTGCAGATCTTCCATCGGCCGCTGGTGGGAATGCTCCCCCTGGCCGTGCTGCTGATCGCCCTGTTCGCCCGCTGGCCCTTTCCCCTCGGGCTTCCCGGCGGCCTGGTCGCGCTGCTGCTCGGTTCACTTTGCGGCTGGCTGCTCCCGGCATCGCTGAGTGGTGTGAATCTCTCGGTGGCCAATGTCGCCACCGCCTGGAGTCAGCGGGGGCTGCATCTGCCCATCTTCTGCGGCGAACAGATCCAGGCGGTCTTTCAACTCCCCCCGGCGCAATGGCTCGGGTTTCTGTCGGTGATTGTGCCGATGGGGCTGTTCAACGTCGTCGGCAGCCTGCAAAACATCGAGTCGGCCGCCGCCTCGGGGGATGAGTTCGCCACGGGTCCTTCGCTGGCCGCGAATGGCCTGGGAACCATCTCGGCGGCTCTGTTTGGCAGTTGCTTTCCCACCACGATCTATATCGGCCACCCGGGCTGGAAAGCCCTGGGCGCCCGGGCCGGGTATTCCTCCCTCAACGGGCTGGCGATCACGCTCATCTGCCTCACCGGCACGCTGCCTCTCATTGCCTCGCTGATTCCGGTCGAGGCGGGCATGGCCATTGTCTTCTGGGTGGGAATCATCATCACCGCGCAGGCATTTCAGGCCAGCGACAGCCGCCACGCTCCGGCCGTCGCCATGGGGCTCTTTCCCGCCATCGCCGCCTGGGGAGCGACAATTGTCGAAGGGGCGTTTCGTACGTCCGCCGGGCAGACCCTCTCGCAGGTGCTGCTCGCCAATCCCTCCACCGAGGCCAACGGCTTTCTCGTCCAGGGATTGATCTCGATGGAGCGGGGCTCGATCTTCACCTGCATGATCCTGGCGGCCATCTCGGCGTTCCTGATCGACCGCAAGTTTTATTCGGCCGCGATCTGGTCCGCTTTGGCGGCCCTGTCCACCACCTTAGGGCTGATGCACGCCTTCCAGGTCGAAGGCAACTCGATCAACTACCTGTTCAATCTGACCATTCCCCTGCTGCAGACTCCCCCCGGGCCCCCGGAGGGGGTCTATTACTACCGGGCCCTCACCGTGGCTGTCGGTTACCTGTTGGCTGCGGGGGCGTTCGCCTGGTGTGGCTGGCACCAGTCGCGCCATCCGGTTGCGGAAGGGGCCGGTCATTAGACCGGCATGGCGCCTCTCGTGAGTCTTCCCTCCGCCCCTGCCGACCAACCGTTCCCCACACAGATTGCCGGAAGGACCGCGGCGATTCGCCGGGCGGCGCAGGCCGAAGGGTTTGACCTGGTGGGAATCACACCCGCAGTCACCCCCGCCGGCTTCTCGCACCTCGTCAACTGGATTGCCCAGGGGCACCACGGGACGATGGAATACATTCCCCGCCGTCTCGACGCCTACCGCGATCCGGGGCGAGTGCTGCCGGGGGCCCGCAGTGTCATTGCGCTGGCACTCAACTATCACGCCGATCAAGGCAACTCGGCGGAGCATCGCGCCAGCGGAGCCCGACCGTCGTCCCCCCCGGCACCCGACACCTTAACTCGCGCACTCTCCGCAGTGGCTCCCCTGCCGTCGCCGGTGGAGGGGCGCTCGCAAGAGGGACGAGTCGCTCGTTATGCCCTGCCGCCGGTCGACTACCACGATGTGATCCGCAGGCGCCTGCGCCAAGTCGTACGTCAGGTAGCCGAGCTGGTGCCGCAATCCAAAGCTCGCGGTGTGGTCGATACCGCGCCGGTTCTTGAACGGGACTTTGCTCGAGCCGCCGGCCTCGGCTGGTTTGGCAAGAACACCCTGCTGATTCACAAACGGTTCGGGAGCTGGCTGTTTCTGGCGGCTGTGCTGGTCGATATCGAACTGGAATACGATCCCCCCCACCACTCGAGCCACTGCGGCACCTGCACCCGCTGTCTCGCCGCCTGCCCCACGGCGGCCTTTCCTCAGCCGTATGTGCTCGACGCCCGCAGGTGCATCTCGTATCTCACGATTGAATCCGACGAGTTGCCCCCCGAAGAATTGCGGGCCGGGATGGGAGACTGGCTGTTTGGCTGCGATGTCTGCCAGGAGGTCTGCCCCTGGAACCGCAAGTCGCCGATCACGACAGCGGCCGATTTTCAGCCCACCGGCGACCCCACCGGTCTCGATCCCCGGCTGTTCCTGGCCTTGTCTCCAGAGCAATTTGAAGAGCGGTTCGGAACGACCCCGCTGGCCCGGCCCGGCTGGTGGGGGATGCGCCGCAACGCCCTTGTCGTTTTGGGAAACACGGGAATTCAGGCTGACATTCCCCTGCTGAGTCCCCTCGCGGCCGACCCCTCTTTGCAACCTTTGGTGAATTGGGCGATCGGTGCAATCCGGCAGCGGACGCAGACTGTCGAAGCTTTGAAGTGACCATTCCAGCCCTCCCGGCCGTGGGAGGAATACAATAAAAAGAACCGGCCAAAGGCGATCAGCAGCCTGATGAGGATTCAGAACCGGCTGTCCGAGGGGGGGGCACTGGTCATTGCCGGGTACCGTCAGTGATCGGGGATGCCAAACAGCTCCGTCAGCAAGCGTTGGCCCCTCGCGAGACCCTCCTCGGTGAAGATCACCGACTTCGCCTTCCCACGCGGGTCGGAGAGATCGCCCTGTACGTGCAGCCGTTCCAGGGCCTCCCAGTTGAACCCTTTCCAGGCTCTGTCCCCGGCATGCAGCCCCAGTCACAACAGGGCCAGAATCGCGTCGTCACTTTTCTGGTTGTCGAGTTTCATGGCACCAGATCTCAGCGAAGAGTGGCTGCGTCACTCAAGGAACAAGAACGGTCGGATCACCCGGTTTCTGGTTGCTTACGAGACTTGTCTGAGGTGCCGTTGGTCAGAGAGGGAACGACCTGGCGATTGATGCAACGGGAATCCACATCCGCGCCATCCACCACTCGCTGGCGGACACAGTCCGAGATCAACGCCCTTTGGTCTTCAACTCCTCCTGTCGCCGACGCCCGGCAGCGATCCGGTCGAGCCCCCGCCGGGCTGCGTCCAGACGTGGGTCGAGTGCCAGGGCCGCCCGATACCACGTCTCGGCCAGGTCGGGCTTCGCCAACTTCAGGGCCAGATCCCCCAACCGCAGGCGGAGGTTCGCATTCGACACCTCGGCACTCGCCGAATTGTGTAATTCGGTGAATTCCTGCTCCACCGCCTGCCACTGCTCGAACATTTGGAACTGCTCCTGGGCCCGCTCTTTTTCTCCCGACCGCTCCAGCGCCTGCGCCAGCAGGTAATGCGCCTGGCTGTCATGGGGATGATGCTCAACTGCCGCACCGAGCCAGCGAACCGTACCTTCGAGATCGCCATCGGCTGTGGCCCGGGCGGCGCTCGCCACCAGAGTTTTCAGATGGGTCGGCGCGAGTTCCCGCGCCCGGGCCAGGCTGGCGGCTTGCGCGTCGGCCTCTCCCAATCCCGCCTGACAGGTGGCCCGCAGGTTCAGTACCGAGACCGTCGCGGGCAAGTCCTCCAGAGCCGCCAACGCTTCGTCGAACCGGTTCAGTTTCAGCAGGCAATCGCCAAGTTCTTCGAGGATCTCGGCCCGATCGGGCGCATCGGGCTGCCGGCGGAGTGATTCCCGATAAAAATCAACCGCCGGAGCAAACTGCTCGCGGTCTTTTTCGATCAACCCAAGCAGCCGATGGGCACGGCCATCGCGCGGGTCCCCCTCGGCGACCTTCAGCAATTCTTCGGCGGCCATCCCGACTGAACCCAGATCATAGGCCCCTGCTGCCAGCCAACGCCGGGCCATCAGGTTGTCTGGCTCACGCTTCAAGGCCTCCTGGGCCGCCAGCACCGCCTCTCCCCACCGCCCCAGCTTGTAATAGGCTTCGGCCGAGAGGGTATACGCGAGGGCAGCCGTCGCTTCGTTCTTGCTCGGCCCCACCAGGGTGCGCAAGGCGGGCTCGAATTGCGCCGACTGCAGCAAGATCGCTGCGGCCAACAGATCTCCCTGCGGAACACTGGCGGGGTTCGCCTGCAATTGCCGGGCGATCCGGTACGCCTCGCGCGTCTCATTCTTCGCCACGAGGGCCAGCCCCTGCCCGAGCATCTGCGTTGGGTCGGCGGTCGAGCGCGACCAAGTCCACAACGCCAGACAGGCCACCAGACCCAAAACGCTTCCCCACAGCAGCCATTGGGGAGGTCGCCCGGTTGTTTGCGAACTAGGCCCGGTCGCCGCAGGCACGGGGTCGGGGGGCAAGGGAACGACAGGTTCTGTCACAGTGGATCCAAGTCTAAGGGGAGTGTGGGGCGGCGAACGAAGCTCTGTGACGGCCGGCCGACAGCCGAACGACTCGCGAATCAGTTGGAAGAGCGTTTGATGCTTCGCAGTGCGCTGACACTCGAGTAGGTCGACACGCAATAGGGCACCAGGTAGGTCAAACCCATCTGCCAGATCCGCTTCACGCTCATCTCACCCTGCAGCAAGGCGTCGGCATGATTGATGGTGATCAGAATCGTGCCAACCACAGCCGCCACCATGAGAGCCCGGCGGACCACATCGCGACGACTCGCCACCGCCAGCCATTCCCACATGCACAAGACCTTGTCGGTTCGGAAACACAGACTGCGGGAATCTCCGAATTCTCCGCCGGCAGCCCCTTCTGGACGAAGTCGCCAGTATTCGGTTGCCCGACAGCGGAGTATAGTACCCGAACGGGTTCGGCGCAGAGACCGTCAGGCCCCCAGATTTCGCCGTGCGGGAGTGTGGAAATGGCAGCGGGACATGCGACAAACTGGCTTGGGAAAGCCTTGCTCTGTGTAGCATTTGGATTACGTCCTGGGTTGGCTCAGGAACCGGGAGCCGGCGGGGCCCCCTCCTTCACGCTCAACTCCGAGGGATCCCCACTGCCGTCGGGCGGCCTTACCGCCAGTGGACACGCCGTCGGTTTGTCGTTTGATGCGGGGACGAATTCAGGCATTTCCCCGACCGCGACGGGACATGCCGCCCCAGTTCGCGGGGACCTCGGCGTTCTGCCCGGCGATCCCGCGCTGGAACTCGACACCTCCCGCCTGCTGGCCCAACGCGGTGGCGGTGGCGGTGGCGGTGGCCGCGCCGGTGGGATGGGAGGTGGTGGCAGCGGAGGTGGGCGCGGCGGCGGCATGGGTGGCGGCGGCATGGGTGGCGGCGGCATGGGTGGCGGCGGCATGGGTGGCGGCGGGCCCCGGGGTGGGGGCGGGGGTGGCTTCGGGGG
>JBKDUK010000313.1:0-12621 GCA_046339535.1 Planctomycetaceae bacterium
CTTGTGCGACGGCTGAGTGGACGGGTTGCGGGCTGTCCGTTCTGGCAGCGGAGTACTTCCCGTCAGCTGGGCCGCATCCCAAAAGTTGTGTGTCAGCGAGGGAGGCTGGGGCTGGACCACCGGTTGCCCCCCCCCGCACAAATGAGATCGGGGCAATCAACCCGTCAGGCAGGGGACGGTCTGCCTGTCTGTCTGTCTGTCTGTCTGCCTGTCTGCCTGTGCACAGACGCCGGGAGAGGCTGACCAGCGGGCGTGCAGACCGGGCCGAATTCAGCTGGCCGAATTCAGCTGGGCAAGCGGATCAAGACGTCCGGAAGATTCACGGGATAGCCCCGGACCTCGATGGTCATCAGGGGCCAGTCGCTGGGGGTGGTGATCAACTCCGGATCCCCCTCGGTGACGAGCATGGAATCGCCCATCAGGCAGCCCCCCACCTGCGGGTGCCAATGCAGCGCGGTCTGTTCCTCGAGGGTTTGCACGCTGTCGGGCAGCAGAACCTCTTCGCTGGGGCGATAACCGATCAGTTCCACCTGGTCGTTGCCCAGCCATTCGTTCGGTGCGCCAATTTTCTCATAGATGCGGCGGACTCGTTTCCAGACATCGCCAAACGACTCCCCCGCGCGGGAGAAGTGGATTGCCGTGGCGGCAACGAGACCAACCTGTTCGTACTGGGTCAGCATCTTTTCACAGTCCGGCCCCACCACCACCGTGCGGGTCGCCATCACATGGAGTCCGTCGGCCATGCCGCAGGCCGAAACGGTGACCCAGGAGTGACAAGGCAGTTCGGATCGTTCCCACGTCCGATAGCGGTTGAGGCGGCCATCGGCGACGGCCCTCAGGCGGACCGGCTGGACGTTTTGCCGCAGCAGTCGGTGGGCCAATTGCCCGACAATCTCGTTCTCGGATTGGCCCCGTTCGAGAGTGCGGGCGGTGGCCTCGACGGCCCGGGTGACCTTGGCGCCCAGGCGTCTCAACCGTTCGCGTTCGATGGGGCTGAGTTGGCAGCGCAGGTCGGTGAAGATTCCCGGACGGACAATCCCTTCCTGGGCCAGTCGGAGGGGCGCGTCCAACAGCAGTCGGCGACTGCGGCAGATTTCATCGAGCAGCACTTCGCGGGGTTCCATCCACGGGCGCTGCTTGAGCGAGAACCCCAAGCCTCCCAGGTCCTCGTCGAAGATCGAGAGCGATTCGGTGTTGTCACACAACACCACCCGGCTGTCCTGCCCGACATACACCGCCAGTGAAGAGTCTCCCAGCCCGGGGCGACGCGCCATCCCGGAAGTAAACCAGTTGATGTTGGCCGGGTCACGCAGCAGGCACCCATCGCATTCCCAAACCGCCGCCAGTTCCGCAAGTTGGCTGTGCTTTCGTTGCACGTCCTCGAGGCGTTCGACGTTCGGAAAAACGAACTCGCCGGAGGAATGCTGGGCGGGATTGAGAAGCATGAGGTTGCTCTTCTCTCTGGGTTGCTCGGGCGTTCACTCGTCTCGACCGACGGCGTGAACAGAGCTCTGGACGAACCGGAGACAGACGTTTCGTGGAAATCCGTTACGATGATAACAATCCTTATTGCGGGTCTATTCGTCAAGTTGCGCAGGGTGTGGAATGCGGGACTCGTGAGTATTTTTATTCGCCGGGATGCTTATTTTATCGGGGGGGGAGGGGCGGGACGAGATTCGGTTCGGAAAACTCCAGCGGGTCGGGTTGCCCGGAGGGATTCCAACGCCCGTCTGGCGCGGACCGACTTGTCGCACTCCGGGGAGTCAAGGGGGACCGTCCGTCCAGAGAGAGGCTGCGGCCAGCGTGCTGCGGTTCGCGGTGGCTGACGGCTGCCGCCGCGATCCCGGAGAACCCCGTTTCTCCCGACGGAGCGAATTCGTCAGGAGGACGGCGGTATCAGGCAGACCGGAGGGCCGGTAGGGATCTCCGGCATGACCCGGAGTCCAGACGCTTCACATTCCCAACCCCGGGGGGGATCGCTGGTTGAAGGGGTTGGCGAACAGGCGGCAAGCTCAGGGCAGATCGCTCAGATATTTGCGAAGCCGTTGCGAGGCACGCATCTTCTCCGCCAAAACCTCGGTGAATCTCGTGGAGTCCCGATAGTCGAGGTGGCCCTGATCCGGCACTTTCAAACCGGCTGTTCGTTCATCATCGGCGAAGTGAAAGGCGGCGGCGTCGAGGCGGCGGACAATCTGATCCCATTCCAGTTCTCGGGGAAACAACCGCTCTTCCCGTTCCAGTTTTTGTCCCGAGGATGGCATGCGGACAAAAAAGATCTCCCCCCCCCGGGCACGCAGCTTGTCAACCAAACGGGCGAGTTCCTGGAAACGCTCTTCAAATACCTCCTGGGAGGAAGGGAGTCGGGTGGCGCTTTCCACTTCAGGCTCCACCGACACAAAAGTGCTGTAGTCGGCCAGCATCCGGCGATCCGCTTGCACCCAGCGTGTGCAGATCGGAAGCGCCTTCTTTTCGAGCAGATGCACAAGCACCGACTTGATGGTCAGGTCCGACCGCCGGGACACCAGGAGCTGATCCAGGCGTGTCCGCAATTCCACATCCAGATCACTCACGGCCGAAAGCTGCTGCGCTTGCTGCAGATACTCCGCCTGCGCCAGCGGCGTTCCGAAAAATGGCGTGCCGCAGATCGACCCGGGATGAACGTCGTACAGGATCAGACCAGCGAACCCGGTTTCGTCGACCAGATGACGCAGGACGGGAAGACAGAGACTCCCGGCGACGGCCAACTGGTAAGGTTTGCGTTGGTTGAAGCCCCGCTGAAGCTCGTCCGTATCGAGTCCCAGACGAATGCGGCTCGCTCCGAGTGCCACCGTCGCATCCGGACTGCGGGCGGGAATGCTGTGCAGCACCTTCGCCCAGAGGGCCATGTCGTCGGTGACCGAACTGCGGAATCCACGGGCCCGCCAAAAACCCTCGTAGCCGAGACACAACAGCACCAGCAGCGACAACGCCAATCCCCAAGTGCGTCCCCAGGGGATCTCGGGGAGCCTCTCGTTAGAATTGGAAGTAGATGAAAGCATGGTTGTCACCGGGTGTCAGAACCAACAGGGTCAACATCAACGCGAGAACAATCCCGATCAGCCACCAGGGCATGCGATCGAAACAGTGTTCCAGACAGCTGTCCCTGAGGAGCCATTGCCCCGCCACAAGCGATGAGACGACGACAGCCGTTGTCGCCAAGGTGGCTTTGGACTGATGAACCAGTCCGACCCGATCGGGAACAAACAGTGCGGCGGCGATCTCACAGGCACTGGCGAACGTGGTCGCCCGAAAGAACACCCAGGCCAGCGAGACCAGCAGGAACGTGCCCAGGCACGCCAGATACCGGGTTCCCGACCAACGCCGAAACCAGTCGGGGAACGGTGCCTGCACGAGCAGTCGCTCGAGTATGAGGAAGGCGCCATGCAATCCACCCCAGACAACGAACTGCCAGGACGCCCCATGCCACAACCCACCCAGCAGCATGGTCAGCATCAGATTGACCTGGGTTCGGGTGACTCCGTGCCGATTCCCTCCCAGGGGAATGTAGAGATAATCGCGCAGCCAGCTGGAGAGTGAAATGTGCCAACGCCGCCAGAAGTCCGAGAAGCCAATCGCCGCATAGGGACAATGAAAGTTGTCATTCAGCACCCATCCCAGACACAGGGCGGCCCCAATGCCGCAGGCCGAATACCCGGCGAAATCACAATAAATCTGACCGGAAAAGGCGAGGACTCCAATCCAGCTGTCGAGGAATCCGACCCCACTGGCCGAAAACGTGCGGAGCACCACCGGGGTCAGCAGGGCATCGGCACACACGACTTTGAGAAACAGTCCGCAAGTCATCAGCGTCAACCCCCATCCAAACTGTCGGGGTGTCGCGCTTCGGGGTTGCTCGCATTGCGGCAAAAAGTCTCCCGCCCTGACAATCGGCCCCGCGACGAGGTGCGGAAAAAATGTCAGAAACAGGGCGTAATCGAGAAAGGAATCTGTCGGGACAAGCTTTCTCCGATAGACATCGATCAGGTACGAGACGGTTTCAAAGGTGTAAAAGGAAATCCCGAGGGGCAGGATCACGGAAATGGTGTAGGCGGGCAGCGGAATCCGCAGCCATTCCGCGAGAACCCTCAGGTTGTCGATGAAGAAGTTGCCATACTTGAAAAACGCCAGCGCGCCGAAATTGATTCCCAGGCTGAGAGCCAGTAGCAGCCACCGGGTTCTCGGATTCTCACTGCGATGAATGAGTCGCGACAACTGGAAGTCGAGGACCGAAACCGCCAGAAGCAAGAAGACGAAGTACGGATTCCAGGCGGAATAAAACAGGTAGCTGGCCAGGAGCAAAACAATTTTTCGCAACTGCCAGTCGCGGACGGCCCCATACAGCGCCAGCACCACCGCGAAAAACACGACGAAAATGATTGAGTTAAAAAGCACAGTCGCTCCCGACGGCGGTTACAGTCACTCGGCCGGTTCAGAGTATATTCCCGCCCCTGCCCGATGCAACCACAGACCGGCGGGGCGTGGAGGTGGGGGGTGTCCAATCGTTCCGGCGGACGGAAAACGTTGCCATACCTCGATTTGATGATCCGTTCCTGGTCGCGTGGAGCGACTTCTCACCATCAGTGCCGGGGCACAAAGGTCGCGAGGTGGGCGCCTGACTCGCCGCGGACCGAGCGGCGGATGAATCCCGGGTTGCAGAACCCGCCCGCGGATTCCAGCTCGTTTCAAGGGTTGTCTGCGGTAAACAGCAGCGCTGGATGTCGGGCGGGTCTTGGGGGCGGTGAACCCGGCGCGGAGAATTGACAGCGTGTCCCGGATCCGGCACTCGACCGGATTTCGGGAGAGGCGCCCGAAACCGGTTGATCGCTGCAAGCCCTCCAGTCCAAACCACCACTCCATTCGTTCCGGTTGACGCAGCGTGGTGGACTTTTCCACGGTCACCGGGTAGTTTCAAAATTCACGCGTTACGGCTTCTGCTCTGCGAGAATCACCATGCGGAACATTCGCAATTCCAGTGCCTCGAAACCTCTGCGATCGAGCGTCGTTTTCCGGGGGCTGGGTTGGGTACTCGCCCTGGGAATGCCACTCAGCGTCTGGGGGCAGGATGTTCCGGCAACACCCCCGGCCGCCGTGACCCATGGCCACTCCTACCTGGGTGAGACTTTCAACGAAGGTCCCCGCCAGCGGGCCTATCTGATGAGAACCACCGGGCCGGTGCGATTTCCCGCCACGAGCCAACATCCGGAAGTGCAGGCGTTTATCAACCAGGGGGTGGGCCAGTTGCATGGTTTCTGGTACCTGGAGGCGGAGCGGAGTTTTCGGCAGGCTGCCGCACTCGACCCGCAG
Organism: Planctomycetaceae bacterium; assembly: GCA_046339535.1. Lineage (GTDB taxonomy): Bacteria > Planctomycetota > Planctomycetia > Planctomycetales > Planctomycetaceae > UBA10511. The sequence continues at coordinate 5,344 of JBKDUK010000313.1, forward strand.
TGCGCCATCGCCTTTTGGGGGATGGCGATGGCCAACACCAACAACGAGAAGCGGGCCAAAGGGTTTTTGGAACAGGCGGTCAAACTCAAGGGGAAGGGGTCGGAACGCGAGGGAATGTACATCGACGCCCTCGACGCGTTCTACAAGGCCGATCGGGGCAAAGACAAAGAGCGTCACGAGAACTACGCCCGGGCGCTGGAAAAGATTCTCTACAAGTACCCCGAAGATCTCGAAGCCAAGGCCCTGCTCGGATTGCAGTTGTGGCTCAACCGGGGCCACGGCAGTTCGCTCGTCAGCCATCTCGCGGTCGACGCCCTCCTGAAGGAAGTGATCGCCGCCGAGCCTCTGCATCCCTGCCACCACTTCCGGATCCATCTCTGGGACTACGAAAAACCCGAGTTTGCCCTCGATTCGTCCGCGAAGTGTGGACAGGGGTCTCCCGGCATTGCCCACATGTGGCACATGCCGGGCCACATCTATTCGCGGGTCCACCGCTACGAAGATGCCGTCTGGCAGCAGGAAGCCTCGGCCCGCTGTGATCATGCCTACATGATCCGCGACCGGGTCTTGCCCGATGAGATTCACAACTACGCCCACAACAACGAGTGGCTGTGCCGAAACCTGACGTATCTGGGGCGGGCCCGGGATGCCCTCTCGCTCGCCCGCAACCTCGGGGAACTTCCGCGGCATCCCCGCCACAACACGGTCACGGGGGGCAAGAGTGCGGCCTACAGCCGGCAACGGCTGTTCGAAACGCTCACACTGCTGGAGTTGTGGGATGACCTGATTGCCCTCTGCGACACCCCCTACCTGGAACCGACCGACGACGAGGGGGAGCAGGTCAAGCGTTTGCGGCACCTCGCCTCGGCGTGGATTCGCAAGGGGGACCCGGGGCGGGCCCAGCCGTTGCTCGATGAACTGCGGCAGCGGGCGGGGAAACTGCGGCCCCGCCTGGCCGAGTTTGCCCAGCCCGCCGGGTTCGCCGTGAAGCTGCCCGAGGGGGCGGACCCGCGTCCTGAAGAACCGCCGTTGCCCCAACTCTCGGATGATGAGAACAACCGCAAGCGGCAGATTGAGAATTCGCTGCGCCCCCTCGATTTGGCGATTGCCGAAATCGAGGGTCACCTCGCGGCGCTGCAGGGAGATCTGAAGACCGCACACGACAAATTGCAGCAGGCGGGCGGGGTCGATCCGTTGTACCTGGCCCGGCTGCAATTGCTGGCGGGGGAGCGTGACAAAGCGCTGCAGGCGGCGAAGTCGGCGGTCGACGGCAAGAAGAACGAGGTGCAACCGCTCGCCAGCCTGGTCGAAATCCTGTGGCTTGCAGGGGAACAGGCCGAGGCGCAGCAACGGATGGGCACCCTCCGCGAACTGGCGGGCCGGGCCGATCCCGACCTTCCCGTACTGCAGCGGCTGGGTCCGGTGGTGCAATCGCTGAATTTTCCCGCTGACTGGCGGACTCCCCGTCCCCTCGCCACCGATGTGGGCATTCGCCCCGATCTCGATTCTCTGGGGCCCTATCGCTGGCATCCCTATCAGGCTCCCAGCTGGGCTCTGCTCGATGCCACGGGGGCGGAGCGGTCGTCTTCGCAGTTCCAGGGGCGCCCCACGGTGGTCATCTTCTACCTGGGTTACGAATGCCTGCATTGCGCCCAGCAATTGCAGGCCTTCGCTCCGCTGACGGCCGAGTTTGAGAAGGCGGGAATCAATCTGGTGGCGGTCAGCACCGACAATGCCGAAGGGCTGAAGAAGTCTCTCGAAAACTACAAATCGGGAACCTTCCCGTTTCCTCTGGTCAGTGACCCCGCCTTCCAGACCTTCAAGGCGTTCCGGGCGTTCGATGATTTCGAGAACAAGCCGCTGCACGGGACGTTTTTTATCGACGGCAGCGGTCTGGTGCGCTGGCAGGACATTGGCCATGAGCCGTTCCAGGACGCGCAGTTTGTACTCAAAGAGGCCCAGCGGCTGTTGAAGCTGCCGCAGGGTCAGCCCATGCCGGGGCTGCACTTCGCGGCCCAGGCGGAACGCCTCTCCGACACTGGTTCCGGGGGCGAGTAACCCGTTTCGGAGGGCAGCGCGACGATTGCGGCGAAGCTGTCGGCGGCGGTCGGCCAGACTCAGGGAAGGGTTCGGAGCAGCTGCCGCTGCCTGGAGCGGTTCGCTCCGCTGTCCGCAGGTTGCTTGACCGACCGGCTTCACCCCTGCCTGTGCCGCGTTTCGCACTCCGAAAAAGTTCCCCCGCCCACGATCCGCCCCGCGGCGGGGGGACGGCCGACACCATTCCTCCGCCGCGCGGGCGAACACGTTGAACACCGGCCCGTGGGCCGATTGCGGGAGCAATTTCTCGAGGAGACCGCACCAGGGAGGCCGGAGGCCCCCCGCGCATGCCTTGCGCCACCCGCCGACACAGAGCTGTGGCCGCGGGATGGTGTTGCCGAACTGCGGTTACTGCCCGCGGGTTTCCGGCAGGCTCACGCAGTACAGATGGCGACTTGAGCGGATGAAAATCTGCCCGTCGCCGATCGCGGGGGTGCCGCTGAAGTCTTCCGGATCGCTGGTCAGACGATTGGTCGCCAGTTTCTCGAAGGTCTCACCCAGTTTGAGCACATGGATCTCTCCGCCCCGGGAGACGTAGTACAGCTTGCCGTCGGCCGCCACCGGCGAGGAATAATCCTGACCACCCCGGCCACCGCGTCCGCCACCCCCTCCGCCGGGCCCGCCTCCGCCAAACCCGCGTCCGCCACGACCTCCCCCGCCACCCGGGGGAGTGTCTCCCCCCTCGCCCAGACGGGCCTGGAAAACCTTGTCTCCCTTCGCGGCGGTGATGCAGTTCACAATTCCGCCCGAGATGAAGTACAGCCGGCCGTCCGACAGCAGGGGGGTACTGATGCGGCTGTTGTGGCGGCCCGTCCAGACGACATGGGTTTTCGTTACATCTCCTGTTCCCCCGGCCCGGACGGCGATCGAGCCCCCGCCCCGCCCCTCGACCGCATACACCACGTCGTTTTCGACGGTCAGGCTCGAGCAGAAGGAGTCGGTGTTGAGTGCTTCGCAGAACCAGCGCAGCTTCCCCGTCTGGGGATCAAATCCCCAGATCTCGTATGGGACGGCCAGCACCAGGTCGGTGCGGTCGTCGGCCACCTTCACCAGCACCGGGGTGCCCCAGGTTCCGGCGAACCCCTGGGCCTCTTTGCGCCACACTTCGCGCCCCGTGCGCTTGTCGAGGGCGACCAGCGCCTCGCTCTCGGCCGAGGCGGTCACAATCAACAGGTCTTCGTACAGCACGGGACTCGAGGCCGAACCCCAGCCGCGCCGGTCCGATTCCTTCCCAAGCACAGTCAGCCACAGCCGTTCTCCGTTCAGGTCGAACGCCGCGGCTCCGCCTTTGCCGAAGTAGACGTAGACCCGTTCGCCGTCACTGACCGGGGTATGCGAGGCGTAGCCGTTTTCGGCGAACATTCCCCGATACGCCTCTTCCTGGCCATCCGAGTCGATGGTGCGATCCCAGACGATCGTTCCCGTGCGGCGGTCGAGACAGACCAGGTGCCGTTTGAGTTGGCGAAGATCCCCCAACTCATCCCGCGACTCGGCATATCCCGACCAGCAGGTCACATAAACCCTCTGTCCGACGACAATCGGGGAGGACGATCCCGGACCAGGCAGCCGCGTTTTCCACTGCAGGTTCTCTTCGGGACCGAACCGGGTGGGGGTGGGGATCTGTTCCGATGCCACACCGGTCCCATTGGGGCCCCGGAACCGAACCCAGTCGGCGGCCTGCGCGCTCCAGTCTCCTCCGGCGGCCGTCAGGGCTCCCCAGGCCAGTAGTCCGCGTCGTGAAATCCGCATGCTTGTCCTTCGTCTTGTGCCAGCGACCACATGGGCCGATCCACGGTCCGGGAAAGCCCAGCCCCTGCTGGACAGACACGCGGGAAGGACCAGATCAGCCGCGCTGTCGGCGGCGCAATGACCAATCGGTTCGCGGCGCGTGTCTCCCCTACCTCAGACAAACACCGGGAAGTTGCACGAGTTTCGCCCCAAACGGCCTCGGGCCTCCCCCCCCGGATTTGGCCAGGACTGCGGTCTCTGCCGAGACCAGCCTGCGGAACGGGGGGCTGTCCGGCCCGGGGCTGGGTCAAATGTCGTAATACATGGCGAATTCGAACGGATGGGGCCGTTGTCTCAGGGCGTCCACTTCCTGCTCGGTCTTGTACCAGATCCAGGTGTCGATCACATCTTCGGTGAACACATCACCCCGCAGCAGGAAGTCATGATCACGGCGCAGCGCCTCAAGGGCCGCTTCCAGCGAACTGGCTGGCCGCGGATGCACGGCCAACTCCTCGGGCAGCAGGTCGTACATGTCCTTGTCGAGTGGCTGACCCGGGGAAATGCGGTTTTGGATCCCATCCAGAGCCGCCATCAAAATCGCGGCGAACGCCAGGTAGCCGTTGGCCGAGGAGTCGGGGAGACGAAATTCAAACCGCTTGCTCTCGGAGCCCGGGCTGTACACGGGAATGCGGATCGCGGCCGAGCGGTTGCGGCTGCTGAAGGTCAGGCTGATCGGGGCTTCGAATCCCGGAATCAGGCGTTTGTAACTGTTGGTGGTCGGGCAGCAAAATGCCATCAATGCCGGGGCATGCTTCAGAACCCCGCCAATCGCATGCAGCGCCAACGGAGACAGACCCGCATATCCGGAACCGGCGAAGAGGTTGTCCCCTTTTTTCCACAACGACAGCGACACATGCAGGCCTGATCCGTTGTCGTTCCAGAGTGGCTTGGGCATGAAGGTTGCGGTTTTTCCATGCTTGGCCGCCACATTGCGGACCACGTATTTGTACAGGCAGAGGTTGTCGGCCATCCGCAGCAGGGGCTGGTACTTCATGTCGACTTCGCATTGCCCCCCCGAGGCGATCTCGTGGTGCTGCGATTCGACCTCGATCCCGCATTCCTCCAGCGTCAGCATGATGTCGGTGCGGAGCGGCTGCAGCGTGTCGGCCGGGGGCATGGGAAAATACCCCTCTTTGTGACGGATCCGATAACCGGCATTCCCGCGGGCATTTCCCCGGCCCCGGTTCCACTCTCCCTCCACACTGTCGACGTGGTAGTAGCTTTCGTGTTCGTTCTGGTCGAAGCGCACGTCATCGAACACGAAAAACTCGGCCTCGGCACCCACCTGGGCGGTGTCGGCCAGGCCGGTCTGTTTCATGTAGGCTTCGGCCTTCCGGGCGACATTCCGGGGGTCCTTGGCGTAGTCGGCCCGCGTGACCGGGTCCTGAATGTTGCAGGTCAGGGCCAGAGTCTGCGGCATGAACGGGTCGATGATCGCGGTATCGGCCTGCGGCACCACCAGCATGTCGCTCTCGTTGATCGACTTCCAGCCCCGAATCGACGAGCCGTTGAAGCCCAATCCATCCTCAAACGACTTCTCCGTCAACGCCTGAACGGGAATCGTGAAGTGCTTCTGTGTCCCGGGAAAGTCCATGAACCGCAAATCGATGGCCTTGATCTCGCGTTCACGACACAAGGCAAGTACTTTGGCGGGAGTCATCTGGCACTCATGCTGACCAAGCGAACCAACCCCCGTCGGAGGGGCAACCTCCCCGCGGAGTGGTGGGTCTCAAACCCACGGTGACGACACGTCCTGTACGTATTTCCACATCCCCGGACGGGGGTGCGGACTCCTCCTGCTGCTGCATCTTACCGCACCGCAGCGAAAACCGCGCCGCTGTGCGGAAAAACTCGTCACCCTCCGTTTGAGTGCTGAAAAATGCCGCGTTTTGTTGTGTTGCAGCATGACTGGCCGCAGTTGCATTGGGATCTGATGCTCGAAAATGGGGCGAACCTGCGCACGTGGCGGCTGTCGGAGGTCCCCCATTCCGGGCATCCGATTCCTCTGGTGCGGCTGCCCCCTCACCGGTCGATTTATCTCGATTACGAGGGGCCGGTCTCGGGAAACCGGGGGAGTGTGAAGCGGGTGCTGGAGGGGAGCTGCCAGCCACTCCCGGCTCCTGCCGGGGAAGCCTGGTTCGAGTTTGATGTGGGGGGTGAGCGCTGGCTGGGGCAGATCACCGGGCCCGCCGCCGATCCGGAGGGGGGAGTCGTTCCCGAACCCCCCGGCCAACTCGTCTGGAGTCGGGCTCGAGAGCCGTCTGACTGCTCGCCCGCCGAAGGCTCACTCGATAGAGTCAGGACTGGTTTTCCCGCCGGGTCTCCCCCGGCCACGACATCCCCCCCGATTCGATCTCCTGGTCACCACCCCATGCTGCCGGCCCTTCCCGCCGATCGTCGCTCCATTCCCGGAACCCGTATTGAGATTGTCCGCGACAGCACTCCCCGGGGGCGGGTGCGCGTGGCGGTGTTCGATTTCGACGGGACGCTCTCGCTGATTCGCGAGGGTTGGCCCGAGGTGATGATTCCCCTGATGGTCGACCATCTGGCCCGGGCGCCCCGCGCCGAACCGCGGGATCAGTTGCGGCAGCGGGTCGAGGAATTTGTCATGCGGCTCAACGGCAAGCAGACCATCTATCAGATGATCCAGCTGGCCGAGGAAATTCGGGCGCGGGGTGGGGAACCGCTCGATCCCCTGGCTTACAAGCACGAATACCACGATCGGCTGCTGCAGCGCATTCAGGGCCGCACGCGGGGATTGCGGGAAGGGACCATTGAGGCGGAAAGTCTCACGGTCCCCGGGTCGCTGGAATTGCTGCGGGCGCTGGCCGCGCAGGGGCTCGAATTGTGCCTCGCCAGCGGGACCGACCTGGTGTACGTGAAACAGGAACTCGAGGCGCTGGGGTTGCAGTCGTGTTTTGGCGACCGGGTCTACGGGGCGCTTGACGATTGTCCGAATTTCTCGAAGAAAATGATCATCGACCGGCTGGTGGCCGAGCGGCAACTCGGGCCGGGGGAACTACTGGGGTTTGGAGACGGCTTCGTCGAGATCCAGGAGGTGAGCCGGGTGGGGGGCATCGCGGTGGGGGTCGCGAGTGATGAAACCCACCGTGTGGCGATCAACGATTGGAAACGGAACCGGCTGATCGAAGCGGGAGCGGAATTGATTGTCCCCGACTATCGCGATCTGAATCCCTTGCTCGAGCACCTGGCGCTGGGCCGCACCGCGGCTTCGTGAGGCACGGCACGAGAGCGCTGCAGACCCCCCCTCGGGGGTTTCCATGATCCCGGCCGTTTGGGGTTCTCTGCCTGGGTCGGGAGCTGGCTGGTTCGGACGCTGGCACGGCAGACGCTGGCACGGCAGACGCTGGCACGGCAGACGCTGGCACGGCA
>JBKDUK010000314.1:0-2004 GCA_046339535.1 Planctomycetaceae bacterium
GTGCGCATCGAAGAGAGCGAGATCCGCAACCTGCAGATCACCGGGAACGACATCGAGTACAACAACAACCGCGCGTTCCAGGTCCCCGGAGCCGATGCCGACCCCACCGCCGAGATCTACATCGACTGCCGCACCGGCTCAATCCGCGAGGGAACCATCGCCAGCAACACCCTGCAGGCGACCTACAGCCCGGGTGGAGCGAACATTCGCTTCATTGGGGCCGGTCCCGACAAGAACCACAAGGTGGGCTTGTTCACCATCTCGGGCAATCTCATCGGCAGTCAGGAGAACAACATTCATCTGACGGCGGCCCGGGGTGTCGCCATCACCGGCAATGTCATCTACAGCGGCCACTCGCGCAACCTGCTGCTGGAACAGTGCCGGAATGTGGCGATCGGGTCCAACGTTTTCGACCACAATCCCGATTACGACCCGAACGAACTCTGCACCGGCATCCGGCTGGTCGACAGTGTCGACTGCGCGCTGAACGGGTTGACCATTCAAGACTGCCAGGCGGGACGGCACACCGTGCGCGACGCCGGTCCGCAGGAACGGCTGGCGCTGGTCGAACTGGTCCGCTGCCGGCGCATCTCCCTCACCGGCTGCCAGGTCTTCGAAGGGGCCCCGGCCGGAATTGCCATCGCCGATTCCAGCGAGGTCCTCATCCAGGGGTGTCAGGTGCTCGATGGCCGGGCCGAGCCCAGGATGCAGCACGCCATCCGCTGGACCGGCGACGGGGCCAACAACCTCATCGCCCACTGCCAGTTGGGGGGCACCATGGCCTCCAGCGAGGTCCCCAAGCATGTGCGGCAGTGGGACAACCAGGTGGTGGCGACCCCGGCCCGGGGCTGACTACAGCCGACTGTGCCGAGTGGGAGGGGGACGCCTCGGGTTGCGGGGTCCGCGGGTCGACACGCCCCCCCGGCGAACTGCAAAAGGCTGGAATTCCGCCCACCGTTCGCAGCGGCGATCCAGTGGCCTTTTTTCGCAGCAGGCTGTACAATTCGTCAATCAACGCCCCGTATTTCCGGGGCGTTCTTCTTTTCCCCGGGGGACGCGATGGATTTCCAGTTGCGTGAAAGGTGCCAGGATCTGATGACCCGGATCCGTCACTTGCAGGACTCTCTTTGACTTGGCCGGCAAGCTGAATCGCTCGGCGGAAATCGACAATCTCATGGGGGCCCCCGGCTTTTGGGACAATCCCCAAAAGGCCCAGACCCTGGTGGACGAGCGGCGGCGTTTAACCGCCCAGATCAAGCCGCTGCAGGAACTGGTGGCCGCCGCCGATGACCTGTCGGTGCTGATGGAGTTCGCCGAGGAAGACGAGACCAGCGCCCAGGAACTGGCGACGACGGTCGATTCCCTGGGAGAACGGCTCGGTCAGGTCGAACTGCAGACCACCCTCTCGGCACCCGAAGACATCTCGGGCGCGTACCTGTCGGTCCAGGCGGGTGAAGGGGGGACCGACGCGTCCGACTTCGCCGGGATGCTGCTGCGGATGTACCAGCGATGGGCCGAGTTCAACGGATACAAGACCGAGTTGCTCGACATGTCGGAGGCCGAGGCGGGCATCCGCAGCGCCACCCTCGCGATCCGGGGCGATTATGCCTACGGGATGCTGAAGGGGGAGGTGGGGGTCCACCGGCTCATCCGGATCAGTCCGTTTGACGCGGCGGGACGTCGGCAGACATCATTCGCGGCGATCGACCTGGTCCCCGAGGTCGACGACAACGTCGACATCGCCATCGACTGGGACAAAGACGTGCGTGAAGACGTGTTCTGTGCCTCGGGAGCGGGGGGGCAGCACGTCAACAAGACCTCGTCGGCCATCCGTCTGACGCACCTCCCCACCAACACGGTGGTGCAGTGCCAGAACGAGCGCAGCCAGCACAAGAACCGGGCCTTCGCCCGCAAGATGCTGACGGCGAAGCTGTTCCAGATGGAGCTCGAACGGCGCAGTGCCGAACAGGCGGCCAAGCGGGGTGAAAAGACCAAGATCGGCTT
>JBKDUK010000315.1:0-18497 GCA_046339535.1 Planctomycetaceae bacterium
AGGAAGCCAACGGCCGGATGAGGGGGGCCACCCACCCCTCCACCCACCGCGTTCCTTTCTGGTTCTTCTGTTCCGAGAGGGCGATGCTCTTTCCGAGGGGGCCGCTGGCGATCCCGACACCTGGCCCACATCAAATTGCGAACCCGCGCTGTCACGCACCCCTCTGGGGCCGGGTGACCGGAGGTGTCGCTGCGCTCAACCTCCGGCTCATTTCTGTGACCCCTACCGGGGTCGACGTCGGCGACTTCGTCGCCTGACCTGCGGTCACTGGGCGGATCTCGCCCACACCCTGGGAATCGACACCAGCCGCCCCACCAACGCGCCTCTCCCCGCAGGGCTGCCCCAGCACGTCAACAGGGGATTTCCAGCCCCACGCCGGCCCAGCGCCCAGCCGCGTTACAACCGACCCCAGCGGGGTCCCAGAGGGTAGCCGGGGGTCGAGCGCAGCGACCATCCCCGGTCCACGCCCCACACATCGCCAGCACCCCGCAGGCGGTGCCAGACAGCGTGGATCAACAGGACCAACGCGGATGACTCTCGCCGACCGGCCCCAGCATCGTCGTGTGCGTCCGTGTCCGTGAGGCATCCAAACAACCCACGATCCGGCGGGTGGCTTCGCGTCGGCCTCCATGTCTATCGAACCGACTACCTCCCGGCCACTTTGTACCTCCCGATCCGCCAACAGACTACCCCACAAAGGGGAACTCAGCTTGTCTCCTTGCTGGGCCAGCGGGGAGATTGTTCATTCCGCCGCTGGGCCGGCCAGGCGACCCGACACCTCCTGGAAACCGTTGTGAACGACCACACCAACTCTCTGTAAAACCATATCTTTAAACAGCTTACAAATAACGCCCCGGACCCCATGCGGGACCGGGGAAGGGTGCGATTCCGGTGTCGTGACAATCAGACTTGATCGGCCGGCCATCCAAAACAAGCCGCCGGACCTGGGAAACCCGCTCAGGTTTTCCGGACGCGGCTCAGACCAAGGACCGGAACGGTGAGGAGGCCTAGCAGCCAAGTGGCCGGTTCCGGAATCGTGGCCCAGGGGGAGAAGTTGTCCCAGAACAACAGGTTGGGACCAAATCGTCCCATTTCTCCCAGAATCGTCTGATCGGGGAACTGCAAGCCGCCGGCCCAGGTGCTGGACTGACGCGACGAACTGAAGGTGACATACGGATGGGTGTAGAGCGTCAACGGAGAGGAGGGGGTCCCGATCCGCAGCAGATCGGGACTGGCCGAGATGTAGTCGGCTCCCAGCACATAATCGCCGGCAGGCAGTGTCAACTGTTCGTCGAGAGTGACGAAGATCCAGCCTCCTCCGGTCGACTGGGATTCGTAGGCGGGACTGTCACTTTGAATCGTCACGGTCGCGAGTGGGGCTCCGCCCGCTGCACTCCAGAGGGAAACCGTATGGTCTCTTGCCAGCCCGGCCGGTCCCTCGTCCCAAAAGCCCAGAGCCGTGACAAATCCCTGATTGGAGACATTGAAACTCCAGCCATACGAAATGAAATCGGCAGACTGGATTCCAGCTCCCGAGGCGGGAGCTGTGGGGGTGGTGAAGGTCGTGCCGCCGCTGATATCGGTCGCGATTCTGGGATCGGTCACATAGACCGTCGCTTTCGAGTTGGACGTGGTGTTGGTGCCAGTCGCCACCGGCTTCCAGTTCATGGTGGTCTCGAGATTCCAGATTCCCACCGTGTTTAAAAATGGCGCGGGACTCCGCTTGTCGCGGGTCTTGAATGTCTCGGTGAACGTGACAAACTCATTTTTGTTGAGAGTTTTGCCATCCAGCAACGATGGGTCGAGGATCTGCAAGTCGTAGAGTTCATTGTTGGGATCGATCTTGTTGGCATACTTCGGAGTCGCCTGAACGGCTCCGGGGGGGGGAGTCAACAGTTGGATCGGCAGCAGGGCGGAGGGGTTGGCGACATCACTGCTGATGTTGGTGACGGTCCAGAGCACGCTTCCCTTCTGCCCCTCGGTCGGACTCTGGGTCGCCGGGCGGGCAACCATCTGAAGCTGATAGATGGGAGCCGCAATGGTCCGTCCCGCCAGTCCTCCGCAGAGCAGCAGACACGTCAACGAAAGCAAACGAAACAGCGAGTTCATGGGACGAATCTCCAGATGACAGGCAGGGTTGCGTGGGGTCAACGAACGGGGGTCAACGAACGGGGGCAGACTCAGGAAGGGTCTGGAATGAAGAGGACCGGATCAGTCTCCAATTCGGACAGCTTTTGAAAGATCCATTGATGTTCGACCAGCCAATCACCATCGTTGGTCTCGAGCGCCCGCTCCCGGGCCGATTCCAGCGAATTCCGAGCCTCGAGGATCTGGGAGGCGGCCTTCTGCTCCAAAACTCGATCCGCGGGCCGACCATCCACTGGTGTCAGCTGCAAGAGACTGTTCTGGATGAGCCGGGCGGCGTACTCGGGATGGGTCTGGTCCAGCGGACGCCCTCTCCACCAGCTCAGCATATCCATGCTGTGCGAGACGACCTCCCGCATGGGTTTCTGCGTCCACAGCCGACGCTGTGCTTCAATCCTCCAAAAGTCGGCCCAGCGCAGATCGGGCAGATCGGCCAGAGCCTCTTCCAGGGCTCGCTCGGGAAAATCTTTCTCAAAGCGACGTCGCAACAACTCGAATGCCTCGGTGGCCTGTGTCTCGGCATCCAGCGCGTCCTGCCGGACCCGTGCCAGCCCCAGCACCATCCGTGCCAAGTCAATCTTCGACAACGCCACATGGACCGGAATCTGGTCCACGAATCGCTCACGTTGAGACAACTTGTACCGCTGGTACTCCAGCTCTTCTTCCGGCTGCATTTCCGATGCTGGCAGTCTCCAGGTCGCCAGCAGCCGCAGCCGATCCTCTTTCTCCAACGGGTCGTCCATCACCCACAGCAGCTCGTCGACAATCCAGCGCCGCTCGAGGTCATCGGGAAGTTTACGGCGGCCCTCCAAAAACTGGCGCACCTGCTGAATGGCCGCTGGACGATCTCGCTCGGCGAGTTTCTGCCGCACCTCGCGTGCCAACTGCGGCAGCTCGCTTTGCCGAAATTGCTCGTCGGGACCAAACTGCCGAATCGGCCCCTGAAGGCGGGCTCCTGTCCCGTCTCGCAGAAATTCCTTCTGGATCGTGATTGGGACCCGATCGAGCACCGGGTTTCCCCGGGAGAGAACGCCCCAGCCGACCAGCAACCCCAGCGACACAACCCCGGCTGCAATTGAGGCGGGAATGATCGTCGAGGTGGCCAGCAGATCGTCCAGCATCGCGGCGGCGGAGGGGTATCGCCGCTCGGGTCGTGGATCGCAGGCCCGGGAAATGAACCGGGCCAAACGCCGCCCGGCACCTGTCCGCAGCGACTTGCCCAGGGCCGCACCCTGGTCGGGTTGGAACTCCTGTGGCCGCCGGCCCGTCACCGCCACAAACGCCGTCACCCCCAGGGCATAGAGATCGGCCGCCCGGGGTTCGACGACTTCCGGGGGCCAGTACGCACGGGTTCCCCGCCGTTCCCCCACGCCCGACTGATTGGAGGCCAGCCCGATGTCGGCCAGTTTCCAGACTCCCCCCACGCGCAGCAGATTGTCGGGCTTGATGTCGCAATGCGCCAGCGACTGCCGGTGCAGTTCCCGCAGGCCCAACAGCACCTGCCGCAGCAGGTCCATGAGTGTTTCTGCGGGGACGGGGCCCTCATACGAGAGCCAGTGCCTCAGGGAAAAGGGCACATAGTAATCACCCAGCGCGGGACTGTGCGGGGTGTCGAGACGGTCCGCCAGTGGCATCACGTAGTAATAGATTCCCTGGGCGACTCCCGCATGCCGGATGGTGATGAGGTGGGTGTGTTCCGCACCACGTGACTGGTAGGCCTGCAGCGAGCCCACCTCGGCGGCAACGTGGCGGGTCAGCACCTTCACGGCACAGGGGCTGCCGTCGAGCTGGTTGCGGGCGATCCAGACATCGCCAAACCCCCCTTCGCCAATCTTCTGGAGCAGGGTGTAACCGGGAACTGCGGGAGCGTCGGGGGCCTGCGTCCCTCCGGCGACGACCGGAACATCGACCGCCGTATCCCCCACGCCCAAGGGAGTCGATCCCAGAGGAAGCACACTGGCCAGTTCCGGACGGGCCGCCATCTCGAAGACATAGGCGGGGAGTGAAGGAAACCGGCTGCGGATCTCGGAGCTGAGATCGGAACGGTCCCCCGCCCGGCGGCGCAGCATGATCTCACCAATTACCAACTCACACACGAGGTCTCCCGATTCGACCCGGGAACCCAGTTGCGAGAGCAACTCCTCGACCGTCACGCATCGCTGCTCATTCCAGGCGCTTTCCTGGGCTTCCAGCAGATTGGTGAGCAGTGACGGTTCCATGGCGTGCGCTCCGTGCTCGGAGGCATTCGAAACAGGGGGACATCAGGGGGCGATTGACCGGTCCAACGCGCTCCGCACACCCCACGGCACACTCGTTCCGTTCCAACCAAGCGTCGCCTGGGGGGGGGGGAGTCGGGGAACAGAGATCTGCCGGAAGTTTCCGGTGGGGAACCAGCAGTTCGGCCTCGATTCACGGACCGATGAAGTCTGACAACCAGGCTCACCCCGATCGCGCTCCCATCGCGACCAGCCCCACTCCTCGCTTGCGGAGGCACATTGAGGATCCGTCCAGCCAAAGAAGATCCGTCCAGCCAACCTCGCTGAAGGCTACATTAAGAGCCCGGTCGACCGAATGCAAGACTCTCTGGCGGGACGCTCCGACGATTGGGGCCAGACGAAGGATGGGTCTATTCGAACGTCTCGGCAGCTGACTTGGGGTCGCCCCCCTCCAGATCCCAGGCCTGCATCAGGCTCAGCATGTGGCGGGTGAATTTCACCTGCAGAGCATGCTCTTTGCGCCCCAGTTGGGCGGCGATCTCCTTCCAGGTGGCTCCCTGCAGTCGCAGGTCGAGGGGTGCCTGCAGGTCGGGGGGCAGCTTGTCGCGCAGGTATTGCAGCAGTTCATTGGCCACGAAGCGCTCGCTGGGGCTGCTGGCCCCGGCGGCCACGAGGTCGTCGACCAGTTCGAAGGGGGCCCGGCGGGCCGGCTCGCCCACCCCGTCTTTATACCGGCGGGCCTGCTCGCGCCGGGCGACCTCGCGCAGCTTGTTGAGAGCCATGGTCCAGACGAGGGCCCGCAACTGGTCGGTGGTCTCCACAGTCCATTGGTTCTGCCGGACCCCCTTGTCGAACTGCAGCAAGACCGACTGCTGCACATCGGAGGGATCGCAGATTCGCTGCAGATCGGTCCCCCGCAGGTGCCGGGCGAGCATCCCCGCGACCATCTCCCGCAGCCGGGCATACAACGGCCCCTCCGCCCCCCGGTCCCCCGCCCGGACCCGCCGCAACAGATCAACAATGTCTGATTCCAACATGCTCGTCCTCCCCCCACCCCTGGACTGACCCGCTCCCAACCCGACTCCCGTTGGCCCGCTGCCCACGATTGTACACGTCTGTCCCATGGCCAACACCCCGTTCCGGCTTCGACTTCTGGGCCGAAAGGGGGCATGGCTCACAAATCGGGAGAATTTTGGATTTCGATGTGCGCTGTGCCGTTTGGGGCGCATTGAGAGTGATAAGCCGGTCTATCAAATGGCTTCGAACGTCATCGATTTGGACTGGAAGCGTTGCCGCGGCCGGTAGAAGTCTTTCGCAGGTCGTGTCCAGATTGCAATATCGTTCATGCCGACTGCCAACATCGCCAGCCGAACTTCCGGCGGGCGCGGCATTCGAAATGGATGTACACTCAGGCGGCTGCGCGCAGACATCTTCGTCGCAACCGCGAGCCAAGCGCCCACCCCCGCGCGCTGCGCACGCCGACGCCAAGCTCAGCATACGTGCGACCGAAGTGTTTGCGAAATCATTAGTCTGCAATCACTTCAGAGCAGCTGATACTTCGCGCTGCGCTGGCGCTCGCTGATTCCTCAAGTCAACATCCCTCGCACCAGACGCGGCTGCGGACACGAACATCCGAGACTCATCTCAGACTCACGTCTTCAAGATCATCCGTATTCATACGATGAATGTGAAAAATATCTGTGCGCTTCCCCGTGGGCTGCGCATTGAGACAGATGAGCCCGCTCCATCACCCACGTTTCCGCGATCGAAGCGGAAAGCCACCGGCGTCATCCAGAGCGATGCCAGCTCGCGAATTGGCGACTTGCGGTGAGGGAAGCGGCGGTTGATTCTCTGTCTCAACAAGAAAGGTGGTTGGCATGAAGTCGATTCAAAAGCGTTTTGTGGTCCTCTGTGTCGTGCGCGACGGCAAGACTGGCGTCTATCAGTTCAATCGTTGCTTGAGACTGCTTTATATCGCATCATTGACCTTGCTGCTGGTGATTGGCAATGAAACCCGTGCGCAAATGGCACCCATGCAGCCAGTAGTCCCGCCCGAACCGCCTAAAAACATAGCGCAGTTCGAAAAACTGACGGTGGATTTGACACCGGCAGCTCAGGGGTTGTTTTCCGTTATCCCCATTCCGGATAGTAAACACGGACTGTTTTATGGCTCTCGGATGGTGGTAGCAAATGATGTGAACGGCAAGAATCCTACCTTGTTCGAAACCGGTTGGATCTACGGTGGTAATGATGACGTAAAAAAAAATTGGACCCATGATTTAACATTGCGACAAGAAAGGGAGTACGACGATTTCGTAAACAATTTAAGAAAAGACGCCGGCTATGACGTCGAGCTTGGAGTACAACAGATAGGGATCTTTGACAACTTCAAACTACAAGGAAGAAGCGGAAAAAGCTCAGTCATCAGCAAACCCGGCACAGAAGTCTTAGTGATGGGCCGATGCTTCTCCTTTGGTTTGCATCGTCTCAAACCAGGACAGGGGGGGAATGCGCCGGCTGAAGTGACAGGCACGGTGCAAATAGAAAACCCTCTATTACAGGGGAACGGTGCAATAGAGTATTTGGTGGAAGGCTCCTGGGTGCACGCAAAAACTGGCGAAGGGGCGAAGTTCGATCCAAAAAAATGGCAGGACCTTGGCAAAGCGAAAGACGGCAAGGTTATTTTTAATATGCCCATACCTAAAGAACTAGGTAATGACGAAGTGAAAATATTTTTGCAGGTGTATACACGACTGAGAACTGACAAAATTCCAGATCCTCCGCCTGCAGCCGCGCAACCCGAACCCGCCACCTGGCTGCTCGGCCTGACCGGTCTCGCCGCCGTGGTTGGCTCGCAGGCCTGGAAGAAACGGTATCCGAAGTCGGCTGTGTGAGTGTGGCTTCCCGCCGCACCCGCTGCCTCGTGGTTTCCCCCTGTCCCCGACGTCGATCGCCCGGTTGGCGTCGGGGACAGTCTGTCTCGGGTTCGCAATCTTTCTCCTCCGACAACGTTTCTTTTCTGGAGCATTCGTTATGTCGCGCCACTCGAATTCATCCCTCGCTCAGGCCCTCCGTCACCACGACCGGTCGCGTCACGTTCGCGTCAATTGGAGACTCGTTGGGGGGCTCGCACTCAGCCTCGCCGGGGCCGTCGGCTTCGGTTACTACCGCTATCGCACCTTCCAACAAATCCAGCTCCCTCTGCTGTGGGATCTCGCCCGCCGCGATCTGGACCACGGCGATCTCTCCCAGGCCCTCACCAAAACCAATCTCTACTTCGGGCAACGCCCCGACGACATTGCCGCCCTGTCGGAAATGGCCGGGTGGTGCCTCGACGGTCAACTCGACGCCCACACCGCCAGTCGACTTTACCGCCAGGTGACCGAGACCGCCCGCCGGCATCCGCACGACCCTCAACTCGCCCGCCTCGCGTTCCGCCTCGCGCTGCGGCTCGCCCCGGTCGTCCCCGATGACATCCAGGACAGTCTGTGGACCGATGCCCGCAACATCCACTTCACGGCCCTGTCGGACGAAGACCGCCGTGACCCGGTCTTCCGTCTCGGCCTGGCCCGCTGCCATGCCGCCCTGGAGGAGTCCGACCGCGCCATCCTGGAGCTGCTCGATCTGCTGGATGCCGGCGACAACCAACCCGACACATTCCGCGACCTCGTCGATCTGATCCAGCGTCGCAACCCGACCCGTCCCGGCAGCACGTCGGCCGAGCTGTCCCGCGAGGTGCGGACGCGGCTGCTGAGCACGCTGGCGAGCGATGAGGTTCGTGCCGAAGTGGGAGACAACCTCTGGACCAGCGAGACCCGCGAGATGGTGGTCGACCGCGTGCTGGAGCGGATGGTTGCCCAGGCGGAACCGGGCTGGCACGGGCTGCTGGTGCAGTCGCGCACTCTCGCGGAGCGGGGTGACCTCGACCGGGCCGACGATCTCGCGCGGCAGGCGGTTGCCCGTTCGGACCGCGCCGTCGAGACCCTCGTCTGGTTGATGGATCTGGGTGTGCATCGCGCCGCCCTGGCCGGCGAGCAACATCAGTGGTTTGAACAACGCCAGCACGAGGTGGCCGCGGGAGAGGCGGCGACAATTGGTGCCCGGTTGTTTCCGGAAGATCCGCGGTTTCACTACGAGCTGGGCCGGTTGACTCTGGGGGCGGGTGACGGGGCCGGGGGGGCCGCTCACTTCCGCCGGGCGCTGGAAACAGCCACGGCAGCGGCTGACAACCCCCACTTGGGCTGGGCACGGCAAAATGAATTGGGCCGTCTGCGGGCTCCCGCCCTGATCTGGCTGGGGCACTCCCTGGTGAGTCAGGCGGTGGACGACACCCGCCCCGACTCGAGCGAGACCTTCGCCGAGCTGCGGTCGATTCATCAACAGCTCGACCAATGGGGACTGTACCAATTGGCCGAGATGGGGCGGGCGCAGGTGCACATGCTGAACCGCGAATGGGACGAGGCGGTTCCGAAGTGGAATGTGATTGCCGTCGATCCTGATCTGGCCCCCTGGGCCCGGCTCGCGACCGCGATGCTGATCACCTGCCACACCGAGTTGGGCCAGTGGCGCGAGCTGGGGGTCGTCGCCGAACGGGCTGTGGCCCAGTGGCCGGGGTGGGAACCGGGCATTGCCGCGCTGGAGCTGCACTACACGCGCACCGCGCAGGCCGAACGGCTGGAGTTGTTCCAGGAGCGGCGTCGGGAACATGACGAGCTGCTCGCGCTGGCGGAGCGCTACCGCACAGAACTTTCGAAGCCCGAGGGAGATCGGGACCTGGCCGCGCTCGAACGGGAGGTCGAGGCGTTGGGTCAGACCGCCGAGTTCGCCCGCGACCTGCGCGTCATGGCGCTGCGGGGGCAACTGCTGCATGCGTTGGGAGACAACGCCCGGCTGCACGACCTGTTGCGCGACCTGCAGCAGAAGACCCCCCGCGTGGTCGAACTGCTGGTCCAGCGGATCGAGTTCGAACTGAACCGCGATGACCTGCCGGCCGAACGCAAAGTCCAGCAGGCGGCCGAGGCGCTGGACCTGTTCCGCGACGCGTTCGACACGAAACCCCGGCTGGGGGAGGAGGTGGTCGGCCCCGATTCGCGACTCGCACAGACGGTGGACCGGCAGACCGGACCGCTGTCGGGAGTGCTGCGGGGACTCTTGCGCGAACTGGCGGGCGATGTCGACGGGGCCCAGCAGCACCTGCTCGACGCCTTCCGCGAATCGAACGACCGGACCCTGCCCACGCAGAAGCTGGTCGAGTTTTATGTGCGGCATCGGTCGGCTCCCCAGCAGTTCTCGGATGAGTTCCTGGCGGTGGCGGGCCCCCTGCTGTTGAAGCTGAGTGGAGACCGCGGTCTGGTCTGGGCCGAGGGGGCACTGGAGGAAAGCCGCCGCCGGGGCACCCTGTCGACCGCCGACCAGATGGACCTGGCACAACTCTACGTGCGGCGGAAGGACATCGACCGCGCGATGACCGCCTGGGAAGAGCTGCGGACGCAGTCGCCCGGCAATGTGGCCGTGCTCTGGAACTACAGCGGCCTGCTGGCGGCACTGCCCGAGCCGACGGCGGAGCAAAAGGCCCGCTGGGGACGGCTGTGCGGTGAATTGGAGGGGTTGCGCCCCGGCTCACTGGAAAGCCGGCTGCGAAGCTTCCAACTCGCGTCGGCCTCGGGGGCGACCCGGGTCGCGGCGGACCTGCTGGAGCAATTCGCCGAGGGGTTGGAATCGCGCGGCACAGCCGGTCTGCTGCGGTCGCTGGCCCAGTTGGGCCGGCTCGAACCGGTGCTGGAACGCGTGACCCTGTCGGATGAAGCCGTGGCCCGCCGGTTGGAGGACCAGACCCGGCAACTGCTGTCGGACCCGGCGGTTGAGGTCGACGAAGAACAGTACCACGAGTTGACCGCTCAACCCGCGCTCGCGGCCGCGGTGCGAACCGAGGTGGTCGCGCTGCTGTCCGATGCCTTCCTGGGGATGCGGCAGACCGATGCGGCCGAGCGGCTGTTGCGGCAGACGTTGACCGGGCGCGACGACGGAGTGCTGGCCTTGCGGCTGGCGACCATCGTGGGCCAGCAGGGGGGGTTGAACGAGGCGCTGACCGCGTGGATGGCCCAGGCTGGGGCGTTTCCCGCCGAGACGGCCGAGTCGATCACGCGGGTCCTCGCAGCCCAGCCCGACAATCTCGAATGGCAGCGGATGGTGGCACGGTTCTTGTGGCAGGTGGCGCGGGCCGACGGCCTGACCCCCCGGCAGACACCGCTGCTGCTGTTGCTGGCCGAGTTCCACATGGCCCCGGCTCAGATCGCCCGGGCGATCGAGGTGTACGAGCAGGTGCTGCGGCTCGAACCGAATTCGGCCGCCGTGCTGAACAACCTGGCGTATGCCGAGGCGTTCAGCGAAGACCGCCGGGAGTTGGCCTTGCGGCACATCGACGCGGCGATCGCCACCGACGGCCCACGCCGGCAGTACCTCGACACCCGGGCGCTGGTGTTGCTGCAGTTGGGACGGTGTGACGAAGCGCGGCGCGAGTTGGAACATCTGACCGCGCTGGTGCGGTCGCCCCAGTATTCGCTGCACCTGGCGATGGCCCAGCACCGCCTCGACAACCACGATGGGGCCCGGGAGGCGTTGCGGCAGAGCCGCGAGCAGGGCTTCGACCCAGCGGAACTCTCGGCCCTGGAACAACCGTGGTTCGAAGAGTTGCGTCCGCTGTACGAATCGCTGGAGACCAGCGTGGCCCAGAACCAAAGGTAACCGTCGAGATGCAGACTGGGGCGATCGAACCCACCCAGCCCGCACCCTCGCCCCTCTCGCATCCAGCCGCTGCTCCACGGCACTGGGTGCGAGGGGGGTTTTGTCGTCATGAGAAGTCCAGAACGGGGAAGTGTTCCATGCGGGAGGCATTCACCTCGCCCTTTGTTTGCTTCTGCTCGCCGCTACCATCTGTTGTGAATTGAAATCCAGACTGCTTCCGTGACGTGGAACTTGTTCCACGAGATCACACCAAACCCCGAACGCTTGTCTCACCTGCAGACCGCTCGCATCGATGTCAACCGAGCCGCCCCCTGGGCGATGACAAGTGGTTTGGGGAAATCCCGCGGCAACTGAGCCGGCAATCGACCCTCCGCCCCCGCGGCGGAACCACAAACGAGTCACAAGACCTCGTCACCGTGCCGCACTCCAAAAAAATCCCTTATTCCATGTGTGCAAGTCACACCACCGCGCATTGAGCCCCCAGACAGACCTGTTGTGAGTCCGCCCGGGGGCGGCCAGACGCTTAAGGGGACAGGTCCCTTTACGCACACAGCCGTTTGTGATGCAAGAGGACCTGTTGCGGTGAAATGGCACAGCACCGGACTGTGACGCCAACTCGGGACACCGTGTTCCGCCCGCATGCCAAGCGGCTGTGGTCGACTTTCTGGGAACGCTCTTCCTGGCAAGATGGAGTGTCGCTCGCGAGCCGGAAATCAACCGGCCACTTCAGGAAGACGTCAATTCGGACTGCGGGGGCGGCGTTGTTGAGCGATCTGGTTCGGACCGATGTGAACGAGAGGGGGTTGACCGTCGGCCCTCCGTGTTGTCATGGACTTGCCTCCACTGAGGCTGTACCACTGAAAGGCTGGAAACGAATGTTGGGAACTCTGTTGATCGCCGCGGCCGGGTTAGCGGAAGCAGTTTGGCTTTGGGAGATGTTGATCATGACGGGCCTCCTCCTGGTGATTGGCCTCTTCGCAACCATTGCGATGGGTCTGCGATCGACAGTCTCGTTGATGGTGTCCATGATGCTGCTGGTCATCTTCATGGCAATCTGCAGACCCTGGTATCTGTTTATGCCCTTTGACGCGGAAGCGTATGAAGACCACGATGTGGTCCGGGCGGCCGAGAGGTTTCGAGTCGTGGGAATGCTCTGGATTCTGACGACTTCCTTGGTCGTGACCGCCTCGGTCGTGGCATGGCGTCGTGGACACGCTCCGATCGCGGAGGAATGCACCAGCAATCCTTCGTGATTCGAGTGACAGACTGGCGACTAATGGATCCCAACGATGGAGTGGCCACAGAGCACCGCCGGGCCCAGAAGCCACCGGGGGAGGCAATTGCAGAGGCCAGTGGAGCACCGCCATGTCGGATGCCCGCGCCTTGGATGGCCAGCCGCATTTCGGATGTCGTTGATAGCGATTGGAGTGAATCGCGGTCCGCCGTTCCCGGGCAAATTGACGAGATTGGCGGGCGTCGTGGGCGGGTGTCGTGGGCCGGCGACGTGATGGCTCCAACGGCCTTGCACAGTCTTGATTCCCGCCAGGCCCTCACCCTTCCATTGCCAGGGAAGGGGTGCCCGCAGGGCGGGTGAGGGGGTGACCCGTCCGGTTCCAGCAACCGCGTGCGGCAAAAAAACCACGCGGCCGTTTCGCCCTCACCCCAGCCCTCTCCCGCGGCGGTGCGGGTTTTGTTCACCGGACGTCGTCGCGCGGGAGAGGGGGCACGCGCGGCTTGCGCCGCTGGGGACTTATCGGCTGGGAACCGCGCGGCAGGAACGCCTTGGCTCACATGGTGTCCCTCGTACCCTGTTCAGGGAACAGTGCGGGCCACCCTTGGTGTAACTGGCTGGGCCGTGTGTCCGAGAACATGTTTGACCAAACGGTGCCCATGACTATCGGTCAAAACGGGCCATCCATTAGTGAAAGCCGAACCGGCACTTTCCGATCCACGTCCGTCGATTCGCCACACCCCTCGGCTCGCGCTCGACCTGCACTTCACGCCACAGGCTCATTCGACAATGGATGGCCCCCACACCCGGCACTCGACCGATCGTTCTCGGTACTTTCGGGAACCAACTCTCCCGGTCACTCACAGAGCGACAACAGCCGTTGGCGGATGTCGGTGTGGATCTGTTCGTCCCACTCGGCGGCGACGTGGGCGGGGAAGTCGAAGGGGGACTGGTAGGGGGGACCGTTGGGGCGGAGGTAGCCGGCGGCGGGGTCACCCAGGTCGATGTTGTCGTGATTCTCGGCGATCTTCAGCGGGCCCCACACGAAGCGGTTGCGGGTGTAGTAGTTCACGCTGCGGTTGATGGTGACCGGGCGCGTGCGGGGGGGGACCAGCGCCCGGCCCGTCGACGAGGGATCAAGAAACACCACCAGGTCGAGCGCCAGCGGGCGGTCGCTGGTGGCCAACGTGCGGGCGACCTCGTAGGCGGTGTGTCCCCCCCAGCTGTTCCCCACAATCGCCAGCCGGTCGCGCGGGGCCTGCCGGCCATGCGCGCGCAGGCAGTCGACAATCGCCCGGGAGTGCGGGGGCTGCGGATCGGCCAGGTTCCCCGCGCGCGTCCCGTTCCAATTGAAATACTCCGCCAGGACGTCGGCGGCGTGCAGATCATCCCGCAGCCGGTACAGGCCGCTGTTCCCCTGATCGCGGCGGGCCGTGCCGGCCAACTGCTCGGGAGTGGGGTCGCTGTCCATCCCGCCAATCAGCACGCAGAACAACCGGCGGGACTCGCCCGCAGACCGGCTCGCCGCCGCCCGGGTGGCCCCCACAGTCCGGACCTCGGTCTGTCCCAGGGCGACGTCCGTACGGACCACGAAAGCCAGCACGGCCACACAGGCCAGACGCAGGGCCGCAGATCGAGTTCCAGTGAACCACATGACGTCACGCTTCCCGTTTCGAGGTGCCAGGCAGCCCCCATCCCTGAGGGCCGGCCGTCATCGGGAAGTCTGTCACAACTTCGGGGCCGCGGGCAAGACCGGTTGCCGCCGGACGGCCCACAGAGTCTGCCCTCCCGCCCGAAACCCTGGTGCACAATCGCCAGCGACGACGGCTACCGGCGGATGCGACCGCTGGCTGGGGGGACCCGCGGTCGCACGGTTTCTGCCGGATGTGGTTCCCTTCCCGACGCCGTCCGCTCGCCCGCGAAGGGGCTCACCCAAACAGCGCTTCGATCGGTTTGCCCCCGTCGACAATCTTGAGGGGGCGGCCGATGGGGCTGAAGTTCTCGGTGCTGGGGTCGACCCGCAGAGACCGGCACATCGTCGCGAAGAGGTCCTGCACGGTGACCGGGTTGTCTTTGACCTGCTGGCCATCGGGGGAACTGGCCCCGTACACCTGGCCTCCCCGAACTCCTCCCCCGGCCATCAGAGCATTGAACGCCCGGGGGAAGTGGTCGCGCCCCGTCCGGGGGTTGATCTTGGGAGTCCGGCCGAACTCGCCCATCCAGACCACCAGGGTGTTCTCGAGCAGACCACGCTGCTTGAGGTCGGTGATCAGCCCCGACATGCCCCGGTCGACCGGGCCCGCCAGCTTGGTCACCTGCTTGAAATTGTCCTGGTGGGTGTCCCAGCCATTCGAGCGAACCTCAATGAACCGGACCCCCGCTTCGACGAGCCGGCGGGCCAGCAGGCACCCCTTGCCGAAGGGGGAATCGCCGTAGAGTTTTTTCGTCTCGTCCGATTCATTCGCGAATTCAAACGCCTTCACATTTTCGCTGAGGACCATGCGGCGGGTCTTGTCGTACAGCTGCTTGTGCTCGGCGACCTGCACCTCAGCCCCCTTCGCGGCGAACTCGTCTTCCAGCCGGCCGAGCAGATCGAGCCGGCGGTTGAACCGCGGCCCCTTCACACGTCCCACGACGTTCCCCGGCAGTTCTCCCGGAGCCTGGACGACAAAGGGTTCGTAATCGACCCCCAGGAAACCCGACCCGACGGTGGGACCAACCGAAACGACAGGCGGCAAATCGCAGTTCTTGTCAGAAAGTTCCTTCGCGAGGGCCGCCCCCACGCTGGGATGTCGGAGGGTTCCCGTGGGGACATACCCCGTATGCATCTGGTACGAGGCCCGCTGGTGTTCCCCCTCTTTGTTGGTCATCGACCGCAGGATGGCGATCTCGTTGAGGACCTGCGCGGTGAGGGGCCAGTCCTGGGCAATCTGGATGCCAGGGACGGCTGTATCAATGGTGGTGGTCGGTCCGCCGTTGGTGGTGCCGGGCTTGGGATCGAAGGTTTCCATCTGGCTCGGCCCCCCGGCCATCCAGAGCAGAATCATCGCCCGGCCGCCCCGCCGCAATTCGTCGGCCCGCAGGGTGCAGAGATCGGGCAGACTCAGGGTCCCGGCAGCGGCGGCCCCGGCGAGGCTGGTCTGCAGAAAGCCGCGACGGTTGGGACTGGCGAATCCATCGGCAACAGGGAACAACGGGCTCATCACAGGCACCTGGCAAAAACAGAAGTGAGGTGACTCGTTGGGAGGTGGACGCGGCGGGGTGGACCGACTACCGCCGGGTCTGGAACTCGGTCGAGTTGATCAGGCTCCAGAGGATGTCTTCGAAGGCGTCCTGGCGGTTCCCCACATCCTTGAGGTATTCGCCGCAGATTTCGATTTCCTTCGCCGACGGCTCGCGGGCGTGCACCAGCAGATAAAGTTCGCGGAGCGCGTCTTCATTGCTGGAGTGCTGCGCGAGAATGGTCGCCAGACGGGTGGCCCCCTTCCCGGCGATGAGGTTGTGGATCGCGGGAGAGTTCATGAGGAACAGGGCCTGCAGCAGGTTGCCCTGCTGGTCCTCGGGAGTCGCCGACGGATCGAACCCGAACAGCCGGCGGAATTGACCGCGGGCCGAGCTGTCGTTGTATCGCCCGGCCAGCTTGCGTTGGCCCCGGTTGGCGGGCCCCCCCAGGTCCTCGACGCCGAGGATGCGGGTGATGGCGTCGTAGAGCTGGTCGGCCCGCAGCCTGGTGGGGCAGGCGCTGGCGAACGCGGGGGGATTTTCCGAGATGGCCCGGGGGCGGATGCGGCGCTGGTAGGCCTCGGTGTTGGTGATGGTCTTCAGCAGCCACTTCACGTCATAGCCGCTGGCGGTGAACCCGGCGGCCAGCGCGTCGAGCACCTCGGGATGCCGGGGAGTCCGTTCGGGACCCATGTCATCAACCGGCATCACGAAGCCTTCTCCCATCAACTGGGCCCAGAGGCGGTTGACGAACGCCTTGGCGAACCAGGGATTCTCGGGGGCGGTGACGTAGCGGGCCAGGGCGACCCGGCGTTCAACGTCGGACAGGCCGGTGCCGGGAGAGGCGTCATTGAGGAAAAACTTCGGGTCGAAGCGGGTGCCGGCCGACTGGGGGTTCTGCAGGTCGGGCATGTAGTACTCGGCCATTCCCTTCGTCCCCCGCATCATCGGCAGCGGGACCTGGCGGATTTCTGCGACCGACAGGGTACCGTTTTTGTCGGTGTCGGCCTCGGAGAACAGTCGCGAGAGGGCGGGACCGCCGTCTCCCTTGAGTTCCTTCTTCGAAAGCTGGCCGTCCTGGTTGGCGTCGAGCCGGGCGAGGATCGTGTCGGCATTCTTGCGGATCCGTTCGATCGCCTCGGCGGGGTTGGCCGCCGCTCCATTGAACGAGACCAGTTCGAACGAGCGGTCATCCCCCTTCACACGATCGATGCGCAGGCGGGGGAAGAACGCAGCCAGGGCGTGGAACTCTTCGCGCTTCCACGTGTCGGTGGGGTGATCGTGGCAATTGGCGCACTGCAACTGGATCCCCAGGAAGACGCGGGCGGTTTCGGAGGCGGCCTCGTCGGGCTCGCCGCGTTGGGCGTAGAGCAGGGCAGTCTCCCCCTGCTTGCGGACATCTCCCTTCGCCGTGAGCAGGCGGGTGGTGATGTCGGCCCACGAGGCATTGTCGCGCAGCTGGCCGGTCATCCACTCTTCGAACGCCTCGCGCGAGATCTGGGCCCGCTGCTCGACGGCACGCGAGAAGATCACGTCGCGCCAGTAGCGGGCCCAGTTGACGGCATACGCGTCGCTCCGCAGCAGGCGGTCGATCACCTGGGCCCGTTTGTCGGCATCGGGATCGAGCGAAAAGAGCGAGACCTCTTCGGGGCTCGGGGCGATGCCCGCGAGGTCGAACGAGACTCGCCGCAGGAAGTCTTCATCGGGGGCGCGGGGAGCCAGTTCGACTCCGGCTTGCCGCAGTTGGTCGGCCAGCAGCCGATCGACCTGCCGGCCCAGCTCGACGTGGTCGGGAAGCGTGCCCGGACGGGGGTAGGGGGTGAACTCGGCGGGACGGCGGGCCTCGGCGAGGCGTTTTTCTTCCGCCGCCTGGGCTCGCTGTTCCTTCGGAGTCTCTTTGGGGGTTGTGGTGGGGGGCTGTTTGGCAGCCGGGCTCTCGGAGGCCCTCTTCGCCGCTTCGTTTTTCTTGGCGGCAGCCAGCCGGGCGGCGGTTTTCTTTTTCGCAGCGGGCGGAGCCTTGCCGGCCGGTTTGGATTGGGCCGAGTCGGCTGTCTTCGGGGAGGCTGCCGGAGTTTTGGCCGATTTCTTTTTGGTCTTCGCCGCCCCCTTCGCTGGGGCCTTCGCTGAAGATTGGTTGTTTCGTTGGACCGGGGCCGCGCTCTCCTGGGCGGCAGGATTGGCTGCGGAGCGGGCGGAATCGTCAGCCAGAGCCGCACTCGAGAGCAGCAGGACCCCGCCGAGAGCCAACAGGTGAGGCCGGACGAACTGAGACATTTTTTTCCAGCAACTGAACATCTTCTTCTCCACACCGGGGCGAGTTGCGGCGAGTCGGCGGACTGCTGTGGATCAAACACCGCCCACGGGTTCGGGTATCGCAAGTGACACCGGTTTCGTCCAGTGAAATCGACGCCTCTTCCTCCCATTCCCAGCAACTTCCTGAACGGGGCTTACAATTTGTCCAGCGGTTCGGCCGGGGGCGGCTTGCCTCGGCTTGGAGGCCCCTCCTAAGATCCTCAGGGAAAGTGCTCCTGAAAAACGGCGGATTCATGACAGGCGTTCACTGGGTGTTGGCGTCGCTGGGGATGGTGGGAGCTGGGCTTATGGCCTGGCTGTTTGCCAAGCCGCTGCGCCGATCCCGGCAACAGCGGGAGGCCGAGGGGGCACGAATTGCGTTCGAGTCGCAACGGGAGGCACTGTCCCGAAAGTTCCTGGAGGTGGCGAGTTCGTCGGGCAAACCGCGTGGTCTGCGGTGGCTGGCCGTCGAGTTCGGAGACCACATTCGCTACGCCCGCGACCGTCAGACCGGCCTGTTGGCGGCATTCGTGGGAGTGAACATTCGCTTCGAAGCCATTCCGGGAGGCGATATGGAAGGGGTGGCTGCGGTCGGGAACATTCGTGATGGTGCCGCCTTGTTCCATTACGAACGGGGTGGTTGGGGC
>JBKDUK010000316.1:0-2254 GCA_046339535.1 Planctomycetaceae bacterium
GGCGAGGTCGGTCCGGGTCCATTCGGACCAGATCGCGGTGATCGCCGTCCGGTCGAGCACCCTGGTCGTCTCGTTGAACCACGTCGTCAGTCCGCCGATGACGATGTCTTCGTCATCGCCGCCGTCGAGACTGTCGTTGCCACTGCCGCCGAAGAGCAGGTCCCGGCCGGTCAATCCGACGATCACGTCATTCCCTGCACCCCCGAAGATCACGTTGGCGAGGCTGTTCCCCGTCAGCGTGTCGGCCAGCGACGAGCCGATGAGCATTTCGAACGTGTCGGCGGCGCTCAGGGTGAGTGACAGGTTCGCGTTGACGACCTGAGTGGTGGTCAAGCCGAGGTTGACGGTCACCGCCACTGTCGAAGTCGACAGATCGAGCAGATCGAGGCCTTCCCCAGCCAGTTCGACCACGCTGTCGGTACCGAGGGCTGCATTCGCCGCGAAGACGTAGCTGTCGTCACCCAGGCCTCCCTGGAGGATGTCGTTCCCCGCCAGTCCCACCAGCGTGTCATGCCCGGACCCGCCGGTGAGGACATTCGCGAGGGTGTTGCCGGTCAGCAGGTCATTTCCGCCGCCGCCGATGGCGTTCTCGAACGCCGTCGCCAACCCCAGCACGAGCGACAGGTTGGCATTCACCACCTGGCTGGCGGTGGTCCCCAGGTTCAGCGTCACATTCGTGGAGGTCGTCCCCGAGAAGTCGAGGGTGTCGGTGCCGCCGGCCGATTCGTTCAGCGTATCGGTCCCCAGAGCGCTGTTGGCGGCGAAGCGATACGTGTCATCTCCCAGGCCGCCGTTCAGGCTGTCGTTTCCGGCCCCCCCCGACAGGTTGTCTGGGCCGTCATTCCCCAGCAGCGTGTTCGCCAGGGCGTTGCCCGTCAGCCAATCACCGAGCGATCCCCCGAACACGTTCTCAAACGTGTTGTCGGCCCCCAGGATCAGGCTCAGATTGGCGTTCACCACCTGGTTCGTGGCATCCCCCAGGTTCACGGTCACTCCCAGCGTCGTACTGGTCGAGAAGTCGAGCGTATCGAGGCCACCGGCTGATTCGTCGAGGGTATCGGTCCCCAGGGCCGTGGCGGTGTTGAACAGGTAATTGTCGTTGCCAAGACCGCCAATCAGGGTGTCGTCCCCTGCCAGCCCCTGCAGCGTGTCGAGACCGGCTCCCCCTTCGATCCGGTTCGCCAGGGCGTTGCCGGTGAGGGTGTCATTCAGCGAACCGCCGATGACGTTCTCGACCGTGTCGATGGCGTTCAGGGTCAGCGTCAGATTGCTCGCGGTCACGGTCTGGGAGGTGATCAGTCCCAGATTCACCGCCACGGTCTTGCCGGTGGTCTGCGAGAAGTCGAGCGTATCGATCCCGCCGCCGGCCAGTTCGGTGATCGTGTCGGTCCCCAGGACCAAGTCGGTATCGAGCAGATAGGTGTCGTTGTCGGAGCCTCCCTGCAGACTGTCATTCCCCAGACCGCCATCGAGGGTGTCATTCCCCGCTCCCCCCACCAGCGTGTCGAGCCCAGCGTTGCCCACCAGACGATTGGCCAGCGCATTGCCGGTGAGCGTGTCGTTGAGCGAGCCGCCGGTGACATTCTCAAACGTATCGACGGCGTTCAACACCACGCTCAGGTTGGCATTCACCACCTGAGTGATGGCCGATCCGAGATTCACCGCCACCGCGAGCGTGGTCGTCAGCGAGAAGTCGAGCGTGTCCGTCCCTTCGCCGGCCAGTTCGGTGAGGGTGTCGCTGCCGAGAGCCGCACTGGTGGTGTAGCTGTAGACATCATCCCCAGCCCCCCCCGCCAGCGTGTCATTGCCTGGACCGCCAATCAGCACGTTGCCGAGGGAGTTCCCGGTCAGCGTGTCGGCCAGTGAACCACCGGTGACATTCTCGAACGTGTCGGCCGCGTTGAGAGTCAGGTTCAGGGTGCCGGTCGCCACGGTCTGCAGCGTGGTGAGACCGAGATTCAGGGTGATCGCCTTGGTGGTGGTCGTGGCGAAGGTGATCAGGTCGATTCCTTCCCCCGCCAGCTCCACCAGGCTGTCGCTGCCCAGCGCCGTATTCGCATTGAAGACGTAACTGTCATTGCCGGCCCCGCCGGCGAGGATATCATCTCCCCCGCCACCGATCAGGCTGTCGTTGTTCCCTGCTCCGTTGAGGCTGTCGTTGCCCATGCCGCCGAGCAGCGTGTTGATCAGGCTGTTCCCCAGCAACATATCGGCCCCATCCCCCCCTGTGGCGTTCTCGAAGACCGCGCCGTTC
>JBKDUK010000317.1:0-50163 GCA_046339535.1 Planctomycetaceae bacterium
CGGCGATGGTGAGTATGTCCGCCGTGGCTGCCCGCGCCGCGATCAGGCGGGCACTCGCCAATTCGGGGGTATGGTTCAGCAAGAAACGGGGATTCACCAACACCCCCCGAGCCTGGATGTGGCGTTCCGCCTCCCTCAAGAGTGCCGGAGAGTCAGAGGTCAGCAACAGGTCGATCCGGTCCACTGCCGTTTGAGATTGCAGACAATCGAAAGTTTTCTTGATGCTTGCAAACCTTCCACGCGCGGCGAAGACCACTGCCAATCGGGACAGAGGGATTTCGCCGGGCCGACGGGGAATTGTGTCCAATGGGGGGGGGCATCGGCGACGAATTGCAATTCGAACGACGCAGAGAACAATCCACACCAGGGAACTGTTCAAAGAGTCGTCGATCATAACGGCGCAGGTAGTCGCCAAGAATGGCAATGAGGACGCGGTTTATCGACGCTGTCTGAGGATTCACTCTGAGGAGCCCCGCCGATCCAGCACCAGGACCACGTTGCCCACACTCCGTGGCGATTCCTCGATGGCGGGGGGAAAATAGCTGCGGGGCAGTCGATGGTGGACCGCAGTGGCCAATCTGGATCAAAGGTCGGAATTGGCATCCTCGACCCTTGCGACCTCCACCTCCCAGTGAAAGAGACGATCATGCTCGCGTCCGGGGCCGAACCAATAGCCCAACGCCTCGGTGAAGGCGGTTGCCTCGAATACGATGACGAGGTGCAGGAGCGACTGCAGGCAGAGCAGGAATGCTTGCCCAGCATCGGGGCGGAAGCGAAGACTCGCGAACAGGCGTCCGAGGCGGACCGGTGTCGAGACCACAGGCGTCCCCATGGCGTAGACCAGACGCTTGAGGAGCCCCCAGCCCTCGCGCTCCCGGCGATGGGATGCCAGCAAGCGTGCATAGACACAATTCGCGGCGACCGTGTTCCAGAGGCTTTCGAAGTTCTGGTGCGCCGTCACCGCATCCGCAGCCATGAACAGCGTCTGTCCCCGGTCCGAGAGGACCCGATGAATGTTGTAGTCGGCTTCCAGCAGGCCCCCGAGCGCGTCGCCGAACTCTTCGATGCAGTCCATGCGATAGGCGACGTTGTTGCCCGGCAGTCGTGAGACAATCCGTGACTCGTTCGGCACCATCCAGGGACCATAGTCGCACAGCAGGCCGGCGCGGCTGAGCAGCGTCCGCGGATTGGCGTTGGTGAATCCGTAGCCGACCGCTGCATGACCCGGTCGGAAGGCGTCGACGACCGCCTGGGCCCAGTTGGGGCTGGCGAAACAGTGCTCCTCGATAAAGGCAACAAGCGGCGCGGTTGCGTGTTTCAGTCCGTGGTGGCGGCAGTTCCCCCATGAATTTCCCGATGGGAATCGGAGGTAGGTGGACCGCATCCGTTCTGGAATTGCGAGATCTGCATGGTGTGTTGGCTCGGTGGTGTCGACGATGATCAGTTCCATCCGGTCGACCATCGATTGGGCACCCATTGCATCGATGGCTGCCTGCGCCCGTCGACGCTGTGAGCCGATTACCATGACCGTGGAGAGCGACAGAAGTGCGTGAGTCGACAATGGGAATACCAATGACTTCGACTGCGAGCCCGGCTCTCTCCTCGGGAATCCTCCCGGGGGCGATGCATCTCACTCGAAGTGTGAAGATGGGAAATGAGAATTCCGCAAGCGATTGCGGGGTCAAGACAAACTCATCGTATACTCCAAAGCCACGAGGAGCGTGTCAAGAGTTGTGGTCCAGAGAATCTCGATCAGGCAGCGCAACTGAGTTTCAGGACTCCAGCAGTCAAAACTTTCTCTTCACGGAGGGACACAATCAGGGAAGCGAGCGTTGAGTTTTCGCCAGTGCCTGAACGCTGACTGGGCGATCTTCAACATCATCACCACACTGCCCCGCCGGGATTCGTTCCCTCCCAGTCCTTACTGCCTGTCGTTCGACGGAGGCAGGAAAACGGTCCTGAGTTTTGCCGTCATGGGGATTGTTTGTCGTCAGGTACGCCTCATGCACCGCCGATAAGTCCCAGGTGGTGATTCTCCATGGGTTCACGGGGGACTCAGAACCGTCAATGCCCGAGGATCCGCCCCGAGGCGTCACACAACTTGAATGCTCGGGCCAGGTTGACCCTGCCAGGTGGTGTGCAGCGCCGCCGAAACCTGGAATTCATCGAGAATCGCCTGGGCGGCTTGAGCAGCCAGTTCGGGTGTGTTGCAGTCCTTGCTGAGGTGCAGTTGCACCACATGCCGGGGCAACCGCTTGGCCGACGCCTGCAAACACTCTTTCAACAGCCGCGCCCCCTGATGATTTGAGAGATGACCATGATCCCCCAGCACACGGTTCACCAGCCACCCGGGACGGCGGCTGGCCCGCTGGAGGTCCAGATCGTGGTTGAACTCCAGGGCCAACAGATCGACATCGGCGAACGCCGGCGCGAGGTCCCGGTCCCACGACCCCAGATCGGCCGCATAGGCCAGTCCCCACCCAGTCCCATCAAACCGGAAGCCAAAAGTGGCCCCCCCGTCGTGGGGAACCGCCAGAGGACGGCAGCGCACGGCCGGAATGGGCTCGAAGACCCGACCGGGTTCGAAGTACCGCAGCAAACCGGCGAAGCCCAGCGACACAAATGCGGCCGCCCCCGCCTGCAACGCCTTGCGATGCGAACCATGGCAGAACAGGGGAATCCGTTGTTTTGACAACATCTCGATGACGCCCGGATGCCAGTGATCGGAATGGGTATGCGTCAGCAGAAACGCATGGATCCCCGACCAGTCAACGCCAACCTCGGCGAGCAGGTTCTTCAGGCGCGCGGGAGGCAACCCGCCGTCCAACAATAACCGACGGTCCCCCACCCGCAGCAGGCTGGCGTTGCCGCTGGAACCGCTGGCCAGCAGATCAAACTGGACCGGGACACTGGCTGGCTGCGGCGAAACCGGCAAGGACGATACCGGACGGGAAGGCTCAGGCATGCCGAGGAACTACCGGGTGTGGCCAGGGGACGACGCCGACAACCGGGGGGGTTGGTCCGCGGGATGCTGGAACAGCGCGGTGCTGAAATAGCGCTCCGCCCGATCGCACAGAATCGTGGTCACGCAAGACCCGGCGGGAAGTTCGCGCGCGGTTCGCAGTGCCGCGGCGACGTTCGCCCCGGACGATGTCCCCACCAGCAAGCCAAATTCGCGGTGCAGCCGCCAGGTCATCGCGAGCGCGTCGGCACTCGAGACCTTCACCTCGCCGTCCAGCGGAGCGTCGCGCAGCAGCTCGGGAATGAAGCCA
This sequence comes from Planctomycetaceae bacterium, assembly GCA_046339535.1. Lineage (GTDB taxonomy): Bacteria > Planctomycetota > Planctomycetia > Planctomycetales > Planctomycetaceae > UBA10511. Next base: position 3,273 of record JBKDUK010000317.1, read on the forward strand.
TCGGCCACCCCCTCGATGAAGTGGCAGCAGGGGCATTCCCCCGCCAACAAAGCCGCCTCGGCCGGTTCCATCGCCAGAATGCTCGCCTGCGGATAGCGGGCCTTCACCGCCCGGCCCACCCCGGCGAGTGTGCCCCCCGTCCCGAACCCTGTGACGAACGCATCAATCCTCCCCGGCACCTGCCGCAGCAGTTCCTGACCAGTGCACTCTTCGTGGTCCTGAACATTCAACCGGTTTTCGAACTGATTTGTGAGGAAACAGCGGGAATCCTCCGCGGCCATCCTCCGGGCCATCTCGATGCCGGTCTGATACCGCCCCCCGCTCTCGAACAGGATCAGTTCCGCCCCCAACTGCTGAATCAGCTGACGGCGCTCCTGGCTGGCCCCGGCCGACATCAGAATCCGCACCGGGTAGCCCATCGCCGTTCCCAGCATCGACAGGGCAATGCCGGTGTTGCCTGAAGTGCACTCGACGATGATCGACCCCGGGCCGATGAGCCCCCGCTTCTCGGCATCGACCAGAACGGTCTTCGCCAGGCGGTCCTTGATGCTGCCGCTGGGATTGAGGAACTCGCACTTGGCGTACAGGGTGATTCCCTCCGGCTCAAACCGCAGGGGCACACAGGGGGTGTTGCCAATCAACGAGAGCACCGCGGCGGCGGAGGGACGACGGGGGCCGAATTCGGTGTCGGTCACCATCCCAACTCCTGACGCACGGCGGAAAACGCCTCGATGGCAAATTGCAGGTCCTCGCGGGTGTGCGCGGCGGAGATCTGCGTGCGGATGCGGGCCTTGCCCAGGGGGACCACCGGGTATGAAAACCCGATCACATAGACTCCCCGACGCAGCATCGCTTCGGCCACCCGCCCCGCGAGCGTCGCATCTCCCAGCATAATGGGACAAATGGGATGGGTCCCCGGCAGAATCTGGAATCTCCGGGCCTCCATTTCAGACCGGAAGAACCTGGTGTTCTCCTCCAGCCGGTCGCGCAGTGACGTCGATTCCGACAGCATCTGCAGCACCTCAAGCGAGGCTCCCGCGATGGGGGGCGCGAGGGTGTTCGAGAACAGGTAGGGGCGCGACCGCTGACGCAGCAGATCGATGATCTCCCGACGCCCGGAGGTATAGCCGCCACTGGCCCCTCCCAGCGCCTTGCCCAGCGTCCCCGTGATGATGTCGACCCGGTCACGCACCCCATGGAGTTCGGGGGTGCCTCGTCCCGTGGGACCAATAAATCCCACCGCATGCGAGTCGTCGACCATGACCAGGGCCTGGTACTTGTCGGCGAGGCTGCAGATTTCGGCAAGCGGGGCAATGTATCCATCCATCGAGAAGACCCCGTCGGTGGCGATCAGCTTGAAGCGGGCTCCGGCGGCGTCGGCCTCCTGCAATTTCGCCTCCAGATCAGCCAGATCGCAGTTGCGGTAGCGATACCGCTGGGCCTTGCAGAGGCGGATCCCGTCGATGATGCTGGCGTGGTTCAATTCATCAGAAATGACTGCATCTTCGGGCCCCAGAATCGTCTCGAACAGGCCTCCATTGGCGTCGAAACAACTGCTGTAGAGGATCGTGTCGGCGGTTCCGAGGAACTGCGACAACGCCTGCTCCAACTGCTTGTGCAACCCCTGGGTCCCGCAGATGAAGCGGACCGAAGCCAGCCCATAACCCCAGCGGTCCAGGGCGGCGTGAGCCGCCTGGACGACACGGGGATCATCAGCGAGCCCCAGGTAATTGTTCGCGCACAGGTTGAGAACCTGCCCGCCCGTCGCAACCGCAATGTGGGCCGATTGCGGGCTGTTGATGATCCGTTCCCCCTTCCAGGTACCGGCCTGGCGGATCGATTCGAGCGTGCTGGCGAGATGCTGGCGATAGGCGTCGTGCATGGGACGATCGGGCTGGGAACAATGGAACAACCGGAGGGGGGACACGGTGCCCCTTGGACCCCGGAGGCGACGGGTGCGGTTGGACGGAGTGATTGCCGCGCGCTAATCGCGCCACGACAGAACCACTTTTCCTGACTGACCCGACTTCATCGCCTCGAAGCCGCGCTCAAATTCGGAGTAATGAAAGCGGTGCGTGATGACCGGACGAATGTCGAGACCGCTTTCGAGCATGACCGTCATCTTGTACCAGGTCTCGTACATCTCCCGGCCGTAGATTCCCTTGATGGTCAGCATGTTGAAGACGACGATGTTCCAGTCGATTGCGATCTGCTCCGTGGGAATGCCCAGCATGGCGATATGCCCGCCGTGGGCCCTGTTGTCGAGCATCGAGCGGAATGCCGAGGGGCTGCCCGACATCTCGAGCCCCACGTCGAACCCCTCTTTCATCCCCAGTTCTTTCTGGACTTCGGCCAACGACTCGCGCGAGACATTCACCGTACGGGTGGCCCCGAGCTTCCGGGCCAGGTCCAGCCGGTAGTCGTTGATGTCGGTGATGACCACATGTCGGGCCCCGGCATGCTTCACGATCGCGGCGGCCATCGCCCCGATCGGACCGGCCCCGGTGATCAGCACATCCTCCCCCAACACGGGAAACGACAGTGCGGTGTGCACGGCGTTGCCAAACGGATCAAAGATCGCGGCCACGTCCCGGTCGATGTCGTGCCGGTGGTGCCAGACGTTGCTCATCGGCAGCACGAGATACTCGGCGAACGCCCCGGGCCGGTTGACCCCGATTCCCCTCGTGTCTTTGCAGAGATGCCGGCGGCCGGCGAGGCAGTTGCGACACCGGCCACAGACGACGTGCCCTTCCCCACTCACGACATCGCCGGGGAAGAAATCGTTGACGTTCGACCCGACCGCGACAATCTCCCCCACGAATTCATGCCCGACCACCATGGGGACCGGTATGGTCTTGGCCGCCCAGGCGTCCCATTTGTAGATGTGCAGGTCGGTCCCGCAGATGCCTGTGCGATCGACGCGGATGAGCACGTCGTTGATCCCCATTTCGGGGACCGGCACATCCTCGAGCCACAAGCCGGGCTCGGCCCGCCGCTTCACCAGGGCCTTCATGGTCGCCATCCTGCACTCCTTTTGTCAGGTCGAATTCGGAACCGCTGTGAACAGGGTTTCCCGGGGGCCAGGTCTGGTCGGGAAACGGAGGCTGACGACGGAGCGGGCCTACCACGGGTAGACCGCCACCCATTCGCCGGCGGCGTATTCCCGGTTAGGAACTTCAAAGGCAATCATTCCGTTGGCCGAGGCCGTGGCGCTGAGATCGGCCGATCCGATCCAGCGGACCGGCATCACCTCGGGGCCACTCGGGGTCTGCGTCAGCCGGGCCGGATGGCAGGTGGGGCGATGCCCCCCGTTGAAATGCGACTGCTGCAGGCGGGCGTAGACAGGCTGGGGACGGACCTCGGCCAATCCCGCCAATCGCCTCAGGGCTGGTTTCACAAACAGCTCGCAGCACACCAGGCTGCTCACCGGATTCCCCGGCAGCCCGAAGACCCAGGCGTTGGGCCGGTTGGTGGCCAGGCTGCCCGGCAGCAACGGCCGATTGGCCGGTCGACTGCGGTCGAGTCGTCCAAAATACAGCGGCTGCCCGGGTCGAATCTTCACCTTGTGAAAGACAGTCTCAACACCCGACTCGGCGAGAGCCAGGGGAACCAGATCGACTTTGCCCGCCGAGACTCCTCCCGAGAGGACGAGCACATCGTACTCAAGTCCCTGGGTGATCTTCCGTTTGAGATCAGCCGCCTCATCGCGGGCGATCCCCAGGGAATAGGCCGAGTACCCCGATTGCTGCAACTGGGCCACGAGCATCGCGTCATTGCTGTTGCGGATCTGGCCCGGACCGGGACGATCGCTGACCGGCACCAGTTCGTCCCCCGTCGCCAGCACGGCGATCCGGGGTGCGCGGTGCACGGGAACACTGTGCTGCCCCACTTCGGCAAGGCAACCCACTTCGACCGCCCGGATGACCCGGCCGGCGGGAACCACAACCGCTCCCTGGCGGGTCGATTCGCCCCGCCGCAGCACGTTCCGGCCCACAGGGACCGCAGGAGGCTGCAAAGTGACAGTCTCCCCCTCGACAACGGTCTGTTCCACCGGAATGACCAGGTCGGTTCCCTCGGGAAGTGGAGCACCGGTCATGATGCGGATTGCCTCTCCAGTTCCCAGTCCGCGCGAACTGACCTGGCCCGCCAACACCTCGGCTGTGACCTTCAGTCGGACTGGCAGCGTCGCCACATCCGGGGCCCGAACGGCGTAGCCGTCCATGAGGGCCTTGTCGAATGGGGGGGAATCGAGGTCGGCGATGGCGTTTTCGGCCAACACCAATCCCAGAGACTCGCCGAGGGGAACACGTTGCCGGGGAAGAGGCTCGACCACCCCCTCGATCGCCTCCCAGGCTTCAGAAATCGTAAGCATCTAGGCGTTCCGGGACGGGAGCTGCAGGAAGTTCTTCAGCAGGATGATCCCTTCAACCGTCAGAAAACTCTCGGGATGAAACTGCACCCCATGGATGGGATAACGGCGATGGCGCACCCCCATGACCTCGCGGTCGATACCCTGATCCGCGGTCCAGGCGCAGACTTCGAGGTCGGCATGGACCTCATCGGGTCGGACCACAAGACTGTGGTAACGGGTGGCCACGAAGGGATTCGAAAGCCCGGCGAAGACGCCGCGGTTGTCGTGGTACACCTGCGAAACCTTGCCATGCATCAAGCGATCCGCCCGATTGACCTTCCACTGGAAGACCTCGCCGATGCACTGATGACCCAGGCAGACCCCCAGCAGCGGTATCTCCGGACCAAACCGTGCGACAACCGATTTGGAGATGCCCGCCTGGTCCGGATCGCAGGGACCTGGAGAAACGATGATCCGGGCGGGTCGCAAGTGCTCGATCTCGGACAACGAGATCTGGTCATTCCGAAAGACCCGCACATCCACGGCGGGATCGATCTCTCCCAGCCGTTGGACGAGGTTGTAGGTGAACGAGTCGTAGTTGTCGATCAGGACGATCATGGTCGGGAAATGGTATCAGTCTGGCTGCGGCGGTCCAACTGCGGCGGGGGTGGGGAGGGAAGGGACTGGGGCGAGAGAAGCTGTCTCTTCGATTGCAGTGGTCGAGGGGGTTACCCGGGGGAAACCGGAATCTGCAAAGGCCGGGGACGATGGGGTCGAAGACGGGATGTGTGGAATTCCGCGCGGAAATCTGGGAATGGATCCACCCCCACCCCGACGGGGCCGGGTTTCGGCAGGCGGCCGAAAAAGAGGCGGGCCGGTTGAGAAACTCTTCGGAGAATCGTAGCATATCGGCTGAGTGGTTCGTCACGATGGCGAATCTTTCCACCACAGCCTGCGGCGGGGTGCCGCAGGTGGCTTCCAGGAATGATTCCGCCTATTCAACGACCTTGCCCTCTCGACCTTGCCCACCGTCATGAGTGACTCCTTGGCCCTGGAACTGACGACACAGCAACGCGACCTTGTTCTGGAAGGTTTGCGGTATATCCGCAGTGTTCGGCGGCTGGCGTTCCGCGATCCCATGGCGCCTCCCGATGAGAAGCGGGATCTGGAACTGCGCCAGATCACCGATCTTATGGGGCAGCTGGATCCCGCCACGCGTGTCGCGGTTCGCTCGGAATCGTGACTGGTCCCTGCGGGAACCGGTGCTCTGGGCGAAACCGTGAGGGAAAACCCACGGCATGAGGTATCGTCACGTCTGCCTGGAGGCACTGGCCTGTACGCTGCCGCCGGAAGTGGTCTCTTCGGCGGCGATTGAAGAGCGTCTGGCTGCGGTTTACCAGAAGCTCCAATTGCCCGCCGGCCGTCTCGAACTGATGACCGGCATTCGCGAACGCCGATTCTGGCCCCGGGGAGTCCTGCCCGGCCAGATCAGTGCCCAAACCGCCAATGCGGTGATCGAAAAATCGGGCATTGACCGCAGCCAGATCGGGGCGCTGATCCATGGATCTGTGTGCCGCGATCAGCTCGAACCCGCAACGGCCGCTTCAGTCCACCACGCCACCGGACTTCCCCCGGACTCCCTTGTGTGCGACCTCAGCAATGCCTGTCTGGGGCTGCTCAACGGCGTGCTGGCCGTTGCCAACATGATTGAGTTGGGGCAGATTCGAGCGGGTTTGGTGGTTGGGACCGAAATGGGGCGCGACCTGGTCGAGGGAACGATTGATTCGCTCCTGGCAACGCACGACCTCACCCGCCAGCAAGTCAAACTGGCCTTCGCCTCTTTGACGATTGGTTCCGGTTCGGCCGCCATTTTGCTCTGCGACCGGAAGTTGAGTCGCACAGGGCGTCGACTGGTGGGAGGAGTGCTGAGGGCCGATACCTCGGCCCATCAACTGTGTGCCGGAGGGGTCGACAATGCAATCGCCGGCGATTCGCGTCCCCGGATGCAGACCGACTCCGAAGCGCTGTTGCACGCGGGTGTTCGACTGGCGGGGGAAACCTGGACCGCCTTTCTGGACACGCTGGGCTGGGGCCTCGACTCGATCAGCAAAGTCGTCACGCACCAGGTCGGCAAGGTCCACCGGAAAATGCTCCTGGAACGGTTGGGGATCAATCCGCAGCTCGATTTCCCGACCGTCGAATTCCTGGGAAACACGGGTGCGGTCGCGCTCCCCATGACGGCCGCCCTGGGAGAAGAAGCGGGGCATGTCCAACCCGGAGACCGGGTCGCCTGGCTGGGAATTGGCAGCGGGCTGAGTTCCGTCATGCTGGGGACCGAGTGGTGAACAGCGCCTGGCCCGAGCGCGTGGTCTCGGTGGAGCAACTGGAGGAGCTGCTCTCCCGCCCCACCGAACAGGTGTGCCACGTGCTGGGGCAACTCTCGGGCGACCTGCTGTTGCTGGGAGCGGGGGGCAAAATGGGGCTGTCGCTGGCTCGCATGGTGCGGCGGGCCTGGGACCGGGTCGGGCATCGTGGACGGGTGATTGCCGTCTCCCGGTTCGGCGGCGGCGGCGAAGTCCTGTTCCATGCCCAGGGAATCGAGACGCTCCGCTGTGACCTGCTGAACCCCGCGCAACGGCACAGCCTGCCTCAGGCCGCGAATGTCATCGCGATGACAGGGCGCAAATTCGGCTCCACCGGAGACGAGCCTCTGACGTGGGCGATGAACACCCTGCTGGCGGCCGATCTCTGCCGGAAGTTCCCAGAAAGTCGGCTTGTGGCCTTCTCAACCGGAAACATCTACGGCCTGGTCCCGGTGACCGGTGGAGGTTCGCGCGAGGGAGATCGACCGCACCCCGTGGGAGAATATGCCCAGAGCTGCCTGGGTCGCGAACGACTCTACCAGTACGGCAGCCGGTCTTTGGGTATCCCCTCCGCACTGATCCGTCTGAATTATGCGTGCGACCTGCGTTACGGCGTCCTGGTCGACCTCGCTTGCAAGGTGTGGCACCGGCAGCCGGTTGACCTCTCGATGGGCTATTTCAACACGATCTGGCAGGGGGATGCCAATGCCCAGACGCTCTGTGCGTTCGGCCACTTGACCTCCCCCCCCTGGATCGTCAACGTGACGGGGTCCGAAGTTCTCTCGGTGCGCGAGATCTCTGAATTCTTCGCCGGTTTGTGGAATGTTCCGGTTGAGTTCACGGGATGCGAATCGGACACCGCTCTGCTGAGCAGCAATGCCTTGGCAAGGTCCCTTTGGGGATCGCCGGGTGTCACCACCACTCAGTTGCTGCGGTGGGTCGCGGATTGGATCGAATCGGGCCGCCCCTTGCTGGACAAACCGACTCATTTCGAGTCCCGGGAAGGTCAATTCTAAAGGTGTGCTGATGTCGGAACACAACAAAACAGTCTCACCTTCCCTGCCTGGGACGATGTCGGCTTCCGCCCCGGCGGTTCCGGAGAGTCCCGAGGAGAGGCGGGGCGGCTGGCCATTGTTCACCCTGTTTCTCCTGTCCGGTCTGGCTCTGGCCCTGTGTGCTGGCGGCGGCTGGTGGGGCATGCACTGGATGATGGATCCGGAAGGAGAACGCTGGGTTCGGCAGTTTCAGGGGAATTCCACGTTCATGCAACAAATCGGTATTGTGTCTTCCACCCGCTACGACCTGCCGGGCACCTTTGGAGAATCGCACGAAGAGACGATGGTTTTTTACGTCGAGGGGAACAAGGGCGCGGGCCAGTTGGTGATCACCGAGTTCGGGATGCAGGTGCCCCGGATCGAACTGCGAACCGCCGAGGGGAACACCGTGCTGCAGGAAGGGGTCGCTGGCCCCCCGCCCACCGAACATGAGTAACCACTCCGAGAGTTCCGGCACGCAGCAATTCCCGGCGATCGTCTTCGATTTGGACGGGACCCTGATTGATTCGCTCCGCGATATCGCCGAAGCGGCCAACGCCGCACTGCGCGACCTGGGTTTTCCGGTTCACCCGCCCGAGAGTTACCGCCAATTTGTCGGGGACGGTGTTCGCGTGCTGTTTGAGCGGGCTCTGCCTGCGGCCGACCGCCTCCCCGAGGTCGTGACAGACTGTGCGGCCGGCTTTGCCAGGCACTATGCCCAGGGGTGGAACCGTCACACACGGCTGTATCCGGGAATCGGCGAGATGCTCGACGAAGTCAGTCGCCGGGGAATTCGACTGGCGGTCCTCTCGAACAAACCTCACCCCTTCACATGTCAGTGCGTGAAGCACTTTCTGTCCGCCTGGAATTTTGAGGTGGTCGCCGGTCAAAAAGATGGCATTCCCAAGAAACCTGATCCCGCAGGGGCCTGGGCTGTGGCCAAGGAGCTGGATCTCGAACCGGCCCGTCTCGCCTACGTGGGAGATTCGTCGGTCGATATGCAGACCGCACGGAATGCCGGCCTGGATCCGATCGGTGTGAGTTGGGGTTTCCGCAGCCGCGAAGAACTCTGGCAACACGGGGCCCGGCTCGTGATCGATGACCCGCGGCAACTGCTCGATATCAAGTCAGTCCGAACCTAGGCACACGTCGTTTTCCGGAATGAACTCGCTGTCCCCCATGACCTTATGGTCTTGCGTGGCCTGACGCGGGGATGCGGAAGGTGAGCCGAGGGTCCGCAAAAACCTCCCGGCACTTTTTAATCATCGAATCATCGACCACGAGCATGGACCAACACCCGATCTGCGGGCGGCGTCCGGATGGGCGCAAAACAAGACCGGGATCGAAGGCGAACCTTCCATCCCGGTCTCAAGAGCGATCAGACCACTCGGGTCGTCACACGCTGGCCAAACTAGGCAGCGGGAGCGGGAGCGGCTTCGACGGCAGGAGCCGGGGCCGGAGCGGCGGGAGCCGCAGGGGCCGGGGCCGGAGCGGCAGGAGCCGCAGCGGCGGGAGCACAGCACGAGGGAGCGGCACAGCTGGGAGCCCAGCCGGCAGCCACGGTGCCACAGGCGGCGGGAGCACAACCGGCAGCCACAGGGGCGTAGGTCGCCACGGGAGCAGCACAGGTCGGGCCGACCACGGTCACAGGAGCGGGACCGGCAACCACGGCGGGAGCGGCACAGGCGGGAGCGATCGACGCCACGGGAGCGCAGGTCGAAGCAGGAGCGGCGCAGCTGGGAGCACAGGTGCTCACAGCGGCGGGGGCGCAGCTGGCGACGTACGAAACGGGAGCGGCGCAGCTGGCCGCGGGAGCGGCAGTGTGGCAGCCGCTGTCACAGTGGCTGTGGCAGGCGGACTTGCAGCGGGGGGTCCGGACCTTGCAGCAACGGACGCGGGGAGCACGGCAGGTGCGAACGCGGCAACCCGAGTTGCAGCCGTTGTCGCAGCCGCTGTTGCAGCCAGCCGAAGCTTCGGGAGCGATGAACGCGAACGCCGCAACCGCGACGGCCGCCACAGACAGGAACTTACGCAACATGGATGGTTCTCCTGAGACAAAAAAGACAGACAGACGGTGTTCCGCAAAAGATGGAGTCCAACCCCAGACACGCGGCGACATGCCGCAATCTCTCAAGGCGGGACATCCTGGTTCCCTAAGTCGCGACATACGGCGTGATGGAACAGGGCAAACTCTCCCGCCTTGGAAAGCCTGCTGATCTGCGTAAAGAATGCCGATCGCGTAGGTTAGAATATCACTCGCCCTCCCGATGTCAAACGAGGGGGGAGATTCCGGGGAAACTTTTTCGTGTTCGGGGTCCCCACGCATCCGCCTCTGACAACTGTTCGGTAGACTCCGAAGTTAACGCCCCTCCAGAGCCCGAGCCCCATGCCTGTACTTCCCCCTGCGATCTGGCAACTTCGATCCCGCCCGCTCAACTTGTCACAAACCCCTGTCATCATGGGAATTGTGAACACGACCCCCGACAGCTTCTCGGATGGTGGGCAGTTCCTCGATCCCATGGAAGCCGTCGACCGAGCTCTCCAATTGGAGGCCGAGGGAGCAGGGATTCTCGACATCGGTGGGGAATCGACCCGGCCGGGAGCAACGCCCGTTCCCGAAATTGAGGAAGTCCGCCGGGTCCTCCCTGTGATCGAAAAGATAGTCGCCCGTTCATCTCTCCCTATTTCGGTCGATACCACCAAGGCCGAGGTCGCACGTCTGGCGTTGGCCGCCGGGGCTGAGATCGTCAACGACATTTCCGGTCTTACCTTCGATCCCCGCATGCCCGAAGTCTGTGCCGCGGCACAGGCGGGGGTCCTTTGCATGCACATCCAAGGCACCCCCCAGACCATGCAACAGGCCCCCACCTACACCGAGGTGGTGACCGAAGTCGTCGGGTTCCTGCGACGCCGGCTGGAGGAACTGCGGCGCGCCGGGATTCCACCAGAACGGGTGGCGCTCGATCCGGGAATTGGATTCGGGAAAACCGCGGCGCACAACCTGGAACTGTTGCGGCACATCCACTCGCTGCGTGACCTGGGGCGCCCCCTGTGTATTGGGCATTCCCGCAAGCGCTTCCTGCAAAAACTGCTGGGACGCGACGTCGACGAACGGCTGTTTGGAACAGTGGGGGTCTCGGTTGCCGTCGCGCTGCAGGGAGCCGAACTCATTCGGGTGCACGATGTCGCCGCCAGCCGCGATGCGATCACCGCCTGCCGCGCCTGCCTTCCCGAGGCCTGGGGCTCTGCGGGAATCTCGCTCGGCCGGTGATCCCTCGCCTCCACCCCCGCCCTTACAACTTCCCGACAATCGACACGACGCTCAGCGACCTGGCCCGGTGGCCGACAGCCAGGGAAACAGTGCCTGCCGCTCCGCCTGGGTCAGTCCCTCCATCCGGGCAATATTCCGGCGGGGAATCTCATCCGGATCGGGCGTGGCGTCAACCGCCTCCGACACACTCTCTTCCCGCAAGAGGTGCAAGAGGGGATAGGGAGCCCGATTGGTGAGATTGCCAGGATCGTCTGGCTCGGTGTCCGCGAACCGGTAGGCGGGATGGAAACTGGCGAGTTGAAACACCCCCTCCCAACCCTCAGCACACAAGCGCTCTTCGGCGAGTTCCAGGAAGTCGTTGTAATCGAGAAAATCTGGCAGCGCCGCAGCCAGAATGATCACCGTGGTCTCCACCTCCCGGCGGGGCCGATCGGCCAACTGCCGCAGTTCCACCGCGAGGAAGTCGAGGATCCCGGTGTTGTCCGTGGCGCGGCAGACCACCACGCGAATCTCTCCGCGAGTCCAGGGGCCGCGAGCGAACGGACACAGGTTGAGTCCCACCACCACCTGTTCCAGCCACTGCCGGACCAGAACACGTTCCGGCCCGTCCGCAGGTTCAATGGGAAGCGAACGGTCAGACATGGCAGTCCTCTCGGGCAGGGGGCGTGGTCTTGCGGATCATGCGACGGGTTTGGCTCCCGGAGCGCCGCAGGGTCTCATTAAGATACCCGGTTCCAGGGGAGCGGATGAATCCTGACTGAACTCCCCATCGTGCCCCTTGGATCTGCCCGAGAACCCCCCTTTGCCATCTCCCTCCACGCCCCCTCCGGCACCGGCTGACTCCACGCTTCCCGACAATCCGTCGGACACACGGCCGATTCGCCTGGAGATTGCCCCGATCGTTGCCCAGGCCGAGGAAATCCACGCCCGGGTCCGACAGGAACTGCTCACTCATCCGGGATTGGCGCGGCTGGCCTGGGCCACGGCCCGGGCGGCGGAAGAGGCGGCTCGCGTCTCGACCTCACTGCGACGACCCTGGGGTTGGCACCGCCTGCCGGCCATGTTCCTGGGATTGGCATTGCTGCTGTTGCTGTGGTGGCTCTACACCGAGTTCGGCCGCAGCACCACGCTGACCGTGGCTGTGCCCGATCGGGATGCCCAACAGTTGCGCGAGCGAATCCGGGGAGACCGTCGAGTGCGGTTCCGGCTGCAGACCGTCAGCGATTCGTTCGATTCCGTCCGGCAGGTCGATGCCGGAGTCGTCGATCTGGGTTATGTGCAGGGGGGAATCGACCTGCCAGCCGACCTGCCACGGGTGATGGCACCCGACCCTGAGTGGATTTTCTGGCTGGTGCGGCGGGGGAAGCCGCTGGACGAAATCGAGACCATCCTGACCTCAACCCGCCACGCCGGCAGCCACACCGTCGCCGAGCAGCTGTTCTCGGTGTGGTGGCCGCGGCGTGCTCTTCAGTTCGTCCATGAATGGCGCGAGCTGGCGCAGGACGACAGCTATCGGGTTCCTCCCGAAATCGATGCGGTGTTCGTCGTCAAGGATCCTGAAGACGAAGAGACCTTGAGAGCCGTCTCGAGATTGGCATCCGCGGGCTTCGAACTGGTCTCCCTCGACCTCGGAGCCCGTGAACGCCGGTTCGATTATCTGGTCCGCCAGGAACTGCGTCCGGGCTTTCTGCAGGGACTGCCGCCGGTGCCCGAAACAACCATTGCCACCTATCAGGTCACGACGTGGCTGGTGGGACGCCGCGGCCTGACTCCCGCCCGCCTGCACACGGCAGGAGAATTGCTGCATCCGGCAACCCCACTGCTGAGGACCGACGGTCTGGCGGAGGGATTGAACGAAGCGAGTGAACTCTTCCAGGGCATCGAGGCATTCCTGGGAATCCTGATCAACATCGGCTTGGCCTTCCTGGCGCTGCTGGGTTGGGAGATGCTGGCCTACCGCCGGCAGTTCCATGATCTGAATTCGCTGATCAGCCTGATCAGCGTGCACCAGAGTTCGAAGGATGTTCTGGGGGTCAGCAATCCCCGGGAGATTCGCGACAATCTCGCCTATCTCAGTTACTGCAGTGATCTGCTGGGGCTGATCAGCATGATCGCCGGGTACTCCACGCAGGAAAACGCCTCACTCATGTTCAACAGCCTGCCTGAGATTGTCCACAGCCGCTGTGATGGGCTGAAGATCAATATTCAACTCAAAATCCTGCATGCTACCATTCCGGTGCAGAACCTCCCCGTATCGACCGTGGTCCCGCCGACCGCGACGGGGGACTCCGCGCAGGCCGGGCAGAGTCTTTCCAAGACAGGGCCTGCCGCACCGGAATCCGCGGTTGATTGAAGGGTTGAACGCCAGGTTCGGCCCTGCGGCCCCCTGGCGGCTGAAACGAGTTGTCGACGTTCCTGTTCCCCCGTTCGAGTCTCCCACCATGCCCCGCATCGCCTGGATCAATGAATCGGAAGCCACCGGAGACCTTGGGGAGATGTATCGCATGTGGCTGGAACGGAATCCGGAACGGCCCGCCATCCCCGCTATTCTCAAGTGCTTCAGTCAGTCGAGCGACCTGTTTCGGTCCATTCTCGATTTGTCTTACCGGGTTCAATTCGCCGATGGGCATCTCAACCGGCGGCTCAAGGAACTGATCGCGACCTGGGTCTCGTCTCTGAATCAGTGCCCGTATTGAACCGGTTCACACGCGATGTTCCTGCAGTTGCAGGGACAGGACCCCGAGACGATTGCCGCTCTTCGTGACCGCAACCTCGACGCCGCCCCACTCCCCGCGAATGAACGGGAATTGCTGCGATTCGTGAAGCTGGTCACCGAAGAGGCCTACCGGACCACCGATACCGACGTCGAGCGGCTGCGGACTGTCGGCTGGACCGATCCCCAGATTGCCGAGACGGTTTACATCACCGGGCTGTTCGCGCTGTTCAACCGGGTTGCCGACGCCTTTGGCCTGGAAGACCCGCAATATCATCTGATGCAGACCCCGCCGCGTCCCAACCCACGCCCGTGGGAACGACTGCCGCCAGAGGAACGTCCCGGAAAGGATTAAGGTTCGATGGATGACCGCGGGAGCACCAGCGGCTCCCGCGGGGGATCTCCGCGAAACGCTGTTCCGTCGCGGGGGGCTGAAGGGGCACAGATCCCGGGCTCAGACGGATTCCTGGAAAGCTTTGCCCCCCAGTTGGGCTGCCGGATCATTGGTCTTCAGTCCCTGGATCCAATGGGGAATATAGGAATCGCTGAAGAGCATCTGCAGCCGCTCCGCCCGATCGATCCCCGGACTGTTGAGGATGTCGATCGCTTCGCGGATCTGCTGCATCCGCCGTTCGTTCGCGAGTCCCTCGGCCCCGGGGCTGCGATGCAACCGGTCCAGCGTGGCGGCCACATCGAGCAACCGGCAGCGGACGTCGAGGAACATCCGGTCGAGAACTTCGGCTGCGGTCAGGGGATTCGTGGGCATGGTGGAAACTCCTGGGAACACCGACGGCACAGCGGCGGGGAGAGCGGGGGTGACCAGCAACGCGCCCCCTCCGGCGGCGAGGGGATCGATCGCGTTGGCTCTCACCCTCCCTTTTTGGGGCGGGGAGGAGCGAACTTGATCTTTTCGACAAACCGGACGGGATTGCCGGTCTTCTCATCGACCTTCCCCGTACAGGCGGTCATCGCGCTGACGACATCCTGGTAATGCAGTTCGTAATCCGCATCGAGCTCGACTTCGATCTCTTTGCTGAAGGCCGCTCCGGGACGACCCACGAGATTCAACACTTCCTGATTCAGCAGGGCATACGCCCGGGGCCCATCCCCCAGCGAACGCTGGCCGATGGCGATGTTCCTCAGGGTTCCATCAGGGCGGGCCTCGAGCCGGACCTTGATGGGGGGCAACTCAGAACTTTGGCCCACCCCCTGCCCCAACGGCATGTTGATGTTGAAGTCTCCCTCGTTGGCCCGAATCTTCAGCGTGAGCATGAAGAAGATGATCAACTGGAACACGCAGTCGATCATGGGGGTCATGTCGATGGGAATCTTCGCCGGTCCACTGGAGGATTTCTTGAGTTTCATGGAATGGCTCTACTCGGGCTGCATGGCTTTGAGGGCGAACTTCTCGTAACCCGCCTTCTGACAGACCTGAATCAGTTTCTGAACGTCTCCCGTCTGGCACTCGGCATCGGCCCGGATCACCACGGGAGTTTTTGCCTTGCCGTCCCCATCGAGGTTTCCTTTCAGCTTCTCGACCTGAAACTCCCGGTCGAGCATCGGCCGAAACACACTTTCCAGGGCCGCCGCGGGAATCCGCTCGCCACTGTAGAAAAGAAAAGGGCCTTCCTTCCCGGCTTTTCCCGAGGCGTTGGTCGACCGCTCAAATCCCATCTGCAGCACAAGTTCTCCCGTCGGCTTCACCTTGGGAGGCCGGGCCAGATCACTGACCGCCATCCGCACCCGCTCATCAGCATCGGCGGCATCGAAATTGATCACCACCATGAAGAACGTGATCAACTGAAACACGATGTCGATCATCGGCGTCATGTCAAGATCGACGCTGTTGTTGCTCGACACACAGACCTCCGGGAGTCAGGAACCGTGTCGGTGGAAGGCAGAAGAAATGCCGGGAAACGGCCCGGGGGATTTACTTGTCGGGAGCGGCCGGGGCCGTGGCCGTGGGTCCAGCGGTCGCTGTTCCCGCCGCCGCCGGCCGCTTGCCGGTCTGGGCGAACCGTCCCAGCAGATTCTCGGCAGCCATCGTCGACTCGAGCACCGTACGGGCCTGGGCATTCTTGAACAGGGCGAACGCAATGATCGCCGGAATGGCCACTATCAGTCCTTCCAGCGTCGTCACCAACGCCATCGTGATCCCCTTCGCCAGGTCGGCCGGCTTGGGGGAAACAGTCGAATTGGCAATGACCGAGAACGCGCTCACCATCCCGTGCACTGTGCCCAGCAGCCCCAGCATGGGGGCCGTCGCCCCAATGATCGAGATGTAGCTCAAGCGATGATCAAGGGCCATGTTTTCGTCTTCGGCGACCTCGGCCATCCCCGCCTTCGCTTCGTCATAACCCTTGGACAACCGGCTGAGCCCCCCGGTCAACAATTTGGCGACAAACGAATCATCCCCCTTCGCCAGGTCGTAGGCCCCCTGATAATCGCGGGCCGCCACTTTCGCCTCAAAGTCCTGCACAAAGTCGGGCGGGACGAAAATGGGGAGCCGCAGCTGCATGATGTTCGTCACGATCAGTGCCACCAGAGCCACCGACATGAAGCCGATGAGCAACCCTTCATAACCCGAGGCCGCCCACAACCACGAAAGGTAAGACTCTTCTTTCGGAGCCTCGGCAACCACCTCCCCCTCATCGGCGGCGGCGGCTTTCTTTCCCCCCTTCGCGGCGGGAGCCTCTTCCTCTTCCATCACCTCTTCTTCAGTCCCTTCCTCATCCTGGGCATGCAGGCGGGACGAACTCACTGCCGGAAGCAAGGCCACCATCAGGGCCAGCACGAGGCCGAACCAGTTCCAGTTCCGACGCTGCCACGTCCGGTCCAGCAACAAGCCGCTCTCGATCATGCTCTCTTCCTTCACCTGACAATGGCGCCGGGCCCCGGGCAACCGGAGCCGTCGTTCGGATTGTGGAATGGAGACAGGGCCCCGACAGGCTTGTTCACCAAACCCGCGGAAACCTCCGTACCCAGGGAGTCGAAATCTGGGCCGATTCTATTCACCCCGCGAACGGCTGGCTACTTCGGCGAGAAAAACGCCCGGGCACACCTGCGGACCCGAATTCCGGAGCAGCTTTCCGGGTCGTCGGCACCGGTCTTCAGCCCTCCCCAGTCACTGTTGCCCCTGGACGCACCGCAACGCCTGGGAATGATTCCCCCTGCTCTCGCGGCGGCCCCGTTCCGACAGGGTCAACGTTTCATCACGAACTCGTCGTGGTTCAGGCAGGTGGCGGCGACGACAGTCAGGGCGGCCAATTCGTCGGCGGGCCACGTCTCCCCACGGGGCTGCTCCCCCACGCTCAGCAGTTGGATCGCCTCTGCGGGATGTTCGCGAAACCAGGTCCGCTGTTCCTCCCCCAGGGCGCCGAGAATCTGCTGTTCGCGGGAGGTTGGCTGCCGCCCCAGCACCGCCACCACAATGGCTTCGATCCGGGCCGGGCCCTCGGGCAGTTTCTGGGCGAGGACCCGCTCGGCCAACACTCGGGCCGCCTCGACGTATTGGGGATCGTTCAGCAGCACCAGCGACTGCAACGGCGTCGCCGTCGATTCCCGTTTCGCCGTACAGACCTCCCGCGAGGTCGCATCAAAGGTCAACATCGTCGGAGGGGGAGCGGTCCGGCGCCAGAAGGTATAGAGGCTGCGGCGATACAGCCCCTCCCCTTTGTCGGGCGTGTAGCTCTTGCCGGTCCCCGCTTCTTCCCACAACCCGGCCGGCTGGTAGGGCCGGGCACTCGCGCCCCCCACCCTCCCCGAGAGCAGCCCCGCCGCCGCCAGAGCCGAATCGCGAATCTGCTCGGCCGCCAGCCGATGCCGGGGGCCGCGGGCCAACCACTTGTTCTCGGGATCGGCTGCCAGCGTCTCCGCGGGAGCAATCGAACTGCGCTGGTAAGCGGCCGAAGTCACAATCAGCCTTTGCAGACCCTGCAGATCCCAACCATTGTTGATGACCCAATTCGCCAGCCAATCCAGCAATTCGGGATGGCTCGGCAGTTGGCCCTGATTGCCGAAATCCTCCTGGGTGGGAACGATTCCCCGCCCGAAGTGCAGCCGCCAGATGCGGTTGACCAGCACGCGCGCGGTGAGCGGATTGCGGGGTGAAACCAGCCATTCGGCCAGTCCCAACCGGTTCGGCGGAACCCCCGCGGGCAACGGGAAAATTCCCTCGGGAGTTCCCGGTTCGACCTCATCGCCCCGCTGGTCATAGACTCCCCGCCGTAACACCCACGTCTTCCGACGCCAGGGGAGTTCCTTCATCACCATGATCTCGCGGATTCCCGTTACCAGGTCATTCTCGGCCTGACGAACCGCGGTCAATTCCTGGATCGCCCCCCGCACGGGCTCGGCGCGGGACGCCTCATGGGCGGCCCACTCCGCCGCGCTGGCGGTCACCTCGCTGTTGTCCGCGGGGACGAACAGCCGGCGGGCTTCCAGCCCGGTCAGCTCCCGGGAAAAGACCCGCAACTCATCAATCTCACCTTTCCGGAACCCGGCATCCCGAAACCGTCCCGCCAGAGTCAAGTCCACTCCGCCGGTATCGTCGCCCCACTCTCCCCGATGCACGATGTCGCGATACAGATTGTCGCGAATGACCTCCACCGCCAGCCTGTCGCCGTTCAGGTACAGGGCCATTCCCCCCGCCCGGCTCGAACCGTCGTAGGTCGCCACCACGTGCGACCATTCCCCTACGGGCAGCTCGACTTCGCTCCGAACATGCAGGGCATTGCCCGGATAAAAATGAATCAGCGCGAACGAGACCCGGCCCTGGTCGAGAACCAGCTCATACCCCCGGCTTCCCGAGTCGGTCCAGGCCCGCGACCGATGCAACACCACGGCCCGCTCCTGCCGCTCCCCCGGCTTCAGCCACAGACTGAAGGAAAAGGGATCGGTTCGGCGGAACGCCCCCACCCCTTTCAACTGCACGCTGTTGTCGCCGTTGAACCGGAGGGCCTGGCCCATCCGTCCGGGAACCACCTCGGGGCCATCGACCAACTGGGCCGGGCGTTGCTCTTCACGGGTGTTCGCTGCGGGATTGGCTTCGTCGAAGGGAAACCGGTCGCTCTCTTCAGGCACCGGCACCGCCACCGGGCTCCCCGGGAACTGGCTCTGTTGCTTCTCCAGGGTCTCTTTCCGGACGGCAGCCAATCGGGCTTCCAGTCGATCGCGCTGGTCCAGCAACCCGGCATGCCGGTCCTCGGCCCCGTCAGGATAGAGCAGCAGCGTGGGTGTGGGGGTGGCCCGGGTGAAGTGCGAGTACAGACCTGATTCATCGATGTTGTTGAAGAACGCCGCCAGCCGGTAATAGTCCGCCTGGCGAATCGGATCGTACTTGTGGTCATGACAACGCGAGCACTCGAGAGTCAAACCGAGGAAGGCGGTGCCAAACGTGTGGACCCGATCGGCCACGTACTCGTTCCGGAATTCCTCCTCGATGCTCCCCCCCTCATTGGTCTGCCGGTGGAGCCGATTGAAGGCGGTCGCGAGGTACTGCTCGCGGGTCGGCTGGGGCAGCAGGTCCCCCGCAATCTGCCAGGTGCTGAACTGGTCGTACGGAAGGTTCGGATTGAACGCGAGGATCACCCAGTCCCGGTAGGGAGACATGTCGCGGTCGACGTCCGATTGATAGCCGTAGGTGTCGGCATACCGGGCCAGATCGAGCCAGTCATTCGCCAGACGCTCACCACGCCGGGGACTGGCCAGCAACCGTTCCACCTCGCGCGCGTACGCCTCGGGAGATGGATCATTCACAAACGCCTGAATCTCTTCGGGCGTGGGGGGCAACCCCGTCAGGTCGAGACTGAGGCGACGCAGCAGAGTCTCACGGCGGGCTGGGCCGGTTGGCGAGAGACCAACCCGGGCGAGTCGGGATTCAACAAACTGGTCGATTGGGTTCCGGGAAGCGGTTGCGGCGGTTGGGAGCGGAGGGGCGGAGATTGGGTTGAACGCCCAATGAGACTGCTCGGGGAGCCTCGCCCCCTCGGCGATCCAGCGTCGCAGCGTGTCGACCTGCTGGGGCGAGAGTGGGTTCTTGCTGCTCGGGGGGGGCATCACCTCAGACTCGTCGGCAGTCACCAGCCGACGTACGAGTTCACTCTCGTCGGGTTTGCCCGGAGTGATCAGGCTGTCGCCCGAGGCCAACGGAGCCCGCAGCGCGGCCGGACGATCGAGACGCAGATCGGCCTTGCGGGCCCGGTCATCGGGGCCATGGCAGGCGTAGCAGTGCTCGGAGAGGATCGGACGGACTTCAAACAGAAAGTCGACCGGTTCCTGGGGAGCCTGGATCAATACGCACAACGACAACAGCAAGGCAGCAGAGTTCATGCGACGCACATCCAACAATGGCGAACCAGCCCATCAAGGCGTTGGAATGAGTGTACCCGCCCCCCGCCCGCGAAGGCAGTCGGGCAACTCCCCGGGGGTGACTGGCGGATGCGAGTGACTGGCGGATGGGGGTGATTGGCAATCCTTGGTCGCGGGCGGCTCTGTGGGGAACCGACGGCACGGTCCCCCGGCGCGATGGCGGCCAGCGGCATCCGTCCCGACCGGCAGTTCATCCCCCCATTCACACGCAGGGAAGCCCGCAGCCCAACACGCCGGTTGTCAGACTACTTCCGCACAATCCTGGCGTCATCGATATGAAACAGCTCGTAGACTTCCTGCGTGTCGTCGAGGGCGGCGACTTCGATCCGGAAGGTGCCGATGACGTCGAACGGGGTCAGCTCGATGTAGTCGGTGGTGGTCCCCTTCAGCAGCGTCACCTGAATCAGATCGTAGATCTTTCCAGCGGGGCCGAAGCAGCACAGACCGGTGTCTTTGACAAAGATGAACCGGCGAAACCCGGTTGAGATCTCATGGGGCTTCATGAAACCCCGCAGCCGGACCTTCTTGCCATTCAGCCCCCGCAGCCATTCCGGCATCTTCTCGACGCAATCGGGGGTGACGGGGTCCATCTGCAGCCACTTGAGCAGATCGAGATCGTCGTAGGTGATCCGCAGCGCCTGCTCAGCCCCCTCGGGACGGAACGTGCGGGACTGCGGCAGTTCGGCCGGTGCCCCCGCAGGGGTTGCCTGCACATAACCCGCCTCTTCGGCCGAGGAACTCGCGGTGGTCGGCGGGCCCGCTTCCACGGCGGCGACGGCTTCCGCAGGGCGCTCTGTGGCGCTGGAACTCGTCCCGGCCGCATCGCCCGAGGCGGAACCTCTCGGGTCCGAAACGACCGCCTCCGAAGAACCGCTGGACGCCCCGTCAACGGTGCCGGCAGGCGTCTCGGCCTCCCCCGGTCGGCGCGACTCCGGGGCACCCGGCCCGGCGGATGAACTCGTCGCGCCAGTGGCCGGATTGGACTCGGAATCCGCAGGGGGAGACTCGGTCGAACTGATGGCGGGAGCGTCGACGCTGTTCCCCTGGCACCCGGTCAGCCCCAGCAGGCTCGCGAACAACACCGCGGTGGAGGCGAAACGGGGCATGACGCAAGTCCTTTCATCGGAAGTGGGTTCCATCGAGGGTATAGAGCCCGACGATGTCGCCCGCCTGGTGAACTCCCGCAATGCGGAAAGTGCCGGCAACCGACACCAACTGCTGTTCGCGGTATTTCACCGTCTGACCATCCTTCATGTGGACCACAATCATATCGGACAGCTTGGGCTGCCGTCCAAAGCAACAATCCCCCGTATCCTTCACCAGCACAAACTCGTGCAGCCCCTCGCGCTGCCGGCTGGGATACATGTATCCCTTGATAAAAATGGGCTTATCGTTCAGTTCGATCACGTCTGGAGGGAGCAGCAGATCATTCCCCTGCTGCACAACCTCCTGCTTCGAGAGCCACGAAAAACCAATCCGCTGATGCCCCTCGGGGACTTCGGTGAAATAGATGTACGTATGCAGGGCTCCCGCCCCCACCAGCATCGCCAGACTCAGTCCCAGCCCCAACCGGGCGACCAGGCTCCCTCCCAGTGAATTCTCGGAACGGCGGATCAGCCACAAGGCCAAAAGGGCACAGACGATCCCCACCGCGGCGATCGCCATCGCGGGAACCCCCAGAAATCCTGCCGCTCCGCACACCCCCATGAACAACGAAATGGGGGCCAGGGGGGTGACCGGCTTGTAAGCGAATTCGTCAGCCGCAGGCAGTCCGTCAGCCCTCGACGCCTCGCTCGATTTGTCGAACAAAGACTTGGAACCAGTGTTCCCATCCAGAAGATGGCTGTTCGATTCTGTGGACATCAGTAGGGTCGACCCACTTCAGAAAAGCGCACTGTGTAACTTCCGATCCGCCAGCCGCACGGGCCTCCGCACGACCTCACCACGATTTTATCCTTCCGAAAAGGTGATTCCAGCCTGCCCGGAAGCTCCACTCATCCCGCCGCAGTCCCGACCTCGCAGTCGCAGACGCCTGTCAATCTGGTTTTGGCCCCTTGCGCCGCAGTTTCTGCCACCACCCCTCCAGGTCCCGCAGCCACGACGATTCGCTTTGCTGTCGCGAAACCCACTCTTGCAGGGCGGCAAACTCGAGCATCCAGTGTTCGAGATCGAGCGGTCCCGGGATTTCACGGCGGGAGGGGACGGGGGCCCCCGACCGTTCTCCCACGCTGTGGATTTGTACGTCCGGGCGGGGTGAATCGTTGGTCTCGGCCCCCCGGGGCTGTGGGGTGGGCGTGTTCTGGCGGGCCGGTCGCTGTCGTCTCCCCCGCCCTGACGCAGATCCCTTCGAGGGGGGGGATACGCTCGGTCGGGGCGGTGGCGGCGGTACCTCGGTCCTGTTCGCCGGCGGGGGGGAGGAGACCGGCGGTTCGGACCAGGCTTCGGCCGCCAAACCAGCCACATCCACCTCACCGAACCACCGGCTCCACTCCGCCGCCTCGGCGGCCGAGAGCGCCCCCTCCGGTTTCTCGGCCTCGGGTGCCGCTCGCCGCTGGGTGCGGGCGGTCAACTCTTTCAGAAAGGAATGACTGTCGAGCCATTGGGCCCCCACCCCGCGCGCCGCCCGCTGCAGCGCCCGGTCGCCCGACACCAGCGTCACGTGGCGTGGAGCCGGATGCCGGTCGAGCCACCGCGCTATCACCAGATCGGCATCTCCCTCCGGTCGGGCGTAGATCACCGCCATCCCGGCGAATCGCGTGGTGTTGGGCCGATCCACCGTAGGGTCGCGCGCGTCGAAGATGACCGTCACTCGCGGAATCTCGGCGGGAGACAACTGCCGGGCGACCAGCCGTAACAGTTTCTCCCGCTGTCGCCGGAGTTCATGGGGGCGATAGTCGGTGCGGGCCAGTCCGGCGGCATGCAGCAGGTTGTAGCCGTCGATCAGCAGGAAGCGGGCCCCCACCAGATTCATCCCCCCGCTTTCTGGCGAACCGGGGAGCAGCCCCGGCGGAGGGCGGCTTCTTCATCGGCAAACAGCAGCAGATCGTCGGGAATTTCCGTGAATGTCCGCCGATTGGGCTCGAACTTGCGCGTCGACAGCCGCCCCACGAACTCGGGAATCATGTCATGCTCGCAATAGACGCACCGGGCCAACAGCCGGTCCGCTTCCGGAATGATCAGAAATCGGGGCTCGAGGTAGCGCTGCTCACTGCTGAGCCCCGTGACGCAACGGGTGTTTTCACACCCCAGGGTCCCCTGGGTGTAGATCGGATGCTTCTTGGACGGGGGGCCCTGCCCCAGCAGGTCGGGGCGGATCCGCAACAAGGCGGAAATCAACGCCATCCGGACAGGAACCCCATACGCTGCCTGCTTGAAATAGACCGCCCGCTCGTCATTGTCGAGATCGTACCCCAGTTCCTCCACCCGCGGCAGCGGGTGCATCACACTGCTGGACCGGTACCGCCGGTCCTTGAGAAACGCCGCATCGATCACGGGGTACGAATCGGCTGCGGACGCTCCCTCCGGCAGCCGTTCGCGCTGCAGACGGGTGACGTAGCAGGCGTCGATCTTCGCGAGGGCGTTGGCGGGCAGCCGCACCTTCAGCACCTCCGATCCCTTCTCGGGCACGTCCGAGAACAGGCTCCGCTGGTGCGGCTTCTCGGGGGTCACGTACACCGCGTCCACCGGGAACTTGTCTCCCCGGACCCGCGACATCTCGTCATTCGACAGCGGCGTGCAGCCATAGTCCTGCGCGAGGCGACGCACCACATGCTCGGGGAGGCCAAATCCCTCGGCCGGCATCGGGATGATCCGCGCTCCAAACCGGGCCAGCCCATACACCAGCGAATGCACCGTCCGTCCGTTCCGCAGATCGCCCCACAGCAGCACATTCAGATCTTTGAGAGTCCCTTTTTCCCGCTGCAGCGTGTACAGGTCACACAGTGTCTGGGTGGGATGCTCGTGGCCCCCATCGCCGGCATTGATGATGGGCACATCGGCGTAATCGGCCGCCACACGGACGGCCCCCTCGCAAGGATGCCGGATCACAATCACATCCGCGTAGTTCTGCAATACCCGCACCGTGTCGGCGATGGTCTCCCCCTTCGCCGCCGAGGTGGTTTTCGGATCGGCCGAAGACAGTATCTGCCCCCCCAGCCGGTACATCGCCGATTCAAACGAAAACCGCGTGCGGGTGCTGGCCTCGTAGAACAGCGTCGCCAGGATGCACCCCTGCGCCTCGGTCTTGGCCCCACGCACCCGATGCGGAACCTGCGGATCGGCGAGATCCTTCAAAAACTCGTCCGCCACCCGGAAGATCGACTGGATTTCGCCCTCGGTCAGGTCATCAATCGTGATCAGGTGGCGAACCATGGGCGCAGAACAGGTGATGCAAGGCGTGAAAGCGAGGTACGACCCAAACTTCAGTCTACCGAGATTCGGATGCTTTCGCATCTTGCGATTCGGCGGGCAGGGAACGGGCACACCGAAACCCGCAATGAAATGTCCCCGAACTCGGCTCTCCCTTCATGCGGGCGCTCACCCGGTAGCCGGTACAGTAGTTGTCGCTGCACATGAACGAGCCCCCCCGCTGCACCCGCTTGATCACCCCCGGCTCGTTGGGATCCTGGCTGTCGAGCGGTCCCGGGGGATCGTGCCGGGGGCTGCGGGCGTAGTAGTCGGGCCGGTAAAAGTCGGCACACCATTCCCACACGTTTCCCGACATGCCAAACAGGCCGTAGCCGTTGGGAGGGTAATGCTTCACGGCACAGGTCGTCAGAAAACCATCGGCATTGGTGTTTTCATCGGGAAAGTTCCCCTGCCAGATGTTCGACCGCCATTCGCCGCTGGGGCAGAGTTCGCCCCCCCAGGGATACGGCTGGCGGGTCAGCCCTCCGCGGGCCGCGTATTCCCATTCCGCCTCGGTGGGAAGCCGTTTCTGGGCCCATTTCGCGTACGCCTGGGCGTCTTCGTACGAGACATGGACCACGGGGTGATCGAGGCGGTCTGCGATCGAGGTGTCGGGACCTCCCGGATGCCGCCAACTGGCCCCCTTCACATACTGCCACACCTGATACGGCCACAACGGACCGTCTTTGCGGAAGGACTGGCGATCGAAATTGGGGTTGTAGCAGATGGAACCGGCAACGAGGTTTTCTTCGGGAATCTCATTCACATCGGGAACCTGCCCCACAAAGTCTTCCCGGCGGGGAGTGCGCTCGGCAACGGTCTGATAGCCCGTCGCCGCGACGAATTCCTGGAACTGGCGGTTGGTGACCTCACTCTCATCGAGCCAGAATCCCGAGAGGATCACCCGGTGGATGGGCTGCTCATCGGGAAAGCCGTCGTCCGAGCCCATTTCAAACTCTCCCGGGGGAATCCAGACCATCCCCTCAGGAACCGCCCCTGGTGGTTCGCGGGAGGCCGCAGACGCCCCCCCTGCCTGCCCCGGTGCGGCATCAAGTGGATCGGCAGGCCCTCCGCCCGGGCCCCGACGGGCCCCATACGAGAGGGTCAGGGCGACCAGCAAAGCGCAGACCACAAGGGTGATCCAGGGAGCGTAGCGGGTGAGGTTCATCGAGGGGGCGGGTTGGATGAAGGGCGACACCGGAGACCAGTGCTTTACGGCCCGGGTTGGGACTCAACAGGTTGGTCAGCCGGAGACTGGCCGGGCGCAGCGAGCTGCTGAATGTGCTCTGCATACTGCCGGTCAAGCAACTCGGGCTCGACCCCCGCCAGTTCCCAGGGCTTCTCGGGGTTCTCCCGGGTCGCCCGGCGGGTACTGTAGATCTGCGAGAGATACTCGATGAATTCATCGCGGTACACCCCCTCGCCATAGTGCAGGAAGAAGTGCACCAGTCCCGCCCCCTGGGCATAGTTGCGTTTGATCTCCCGCGACTCCTGGTAGGCCTGCATTCCCATCCGGCAAAACTCGGGCAGCGGAACGTAGTACTTGTCGGTCACAAAATGGGCCCGGGCCGCCTGGAACCGCAGGGTCTGCGGATCACCAAACGAGAAATCCCCCCCTGCCTGCTGGAACGACTCCATGTAACACGCGATCCCCTCACTGGGCCAGAAGTCCGACTTCACGCCAATGTCACCATGTCCGGGACGGGCTCCCGAGAGCAGCTGGTGAGTGGCCTCGTGGTAGACGGTCGAGTCGTCCTGGGAATCGGGGTCGTAGAAAAAGTGGGCCACCCCGGTCTTCGGAAAGTAGATTCCCCGGGTGATCTCCACATTCTGGTTGGTCTCGCGTTTCAGGCGGGCGATGTACTCATCGCGGCTGCGGTAGAAGTGCACCAGGAGGGGTTTCGCGGGAATGCGTGCCCCCCCGGTGCCGGCCAGCAGTTGCCGGAACTCCTCGGGGGTTTTGAAAAAACCGGCCAGGTTCTGAAAGAACAGGCTGTGGAACCCCTCCAGCTTGGCCGCCAGCTCGACCCCCTTTTCGAGAGTGTAATTCGTGCGCACCAGGTAGTGCTCGCTGCGGATCTCCCACGCCTGGGCGAAGTCGCGGCGCAGCTCGGCCTCGCGCTCGGCCGGCATCCAGCGTCCCTTGTAGAACCGCTCTCCCCGGGTCATCCGCTCGAGGTGCTCGGCGGGAATCCAGCCGAACTGATCGTTCCAGATCTTCTTCTCCCGGGCCATCTTGGCCTCGAACGGAGACAGCCACTCGTCACTGCTGCGAACGAACCCCAGCGCCTTGCGGGCGGCGGCATGATCGGGATCGTGATGCGCCGCCTCCCGAATCAGGTCGAAGGCGAAACTCAGATGCCCGCTGCCGAGCACCTTCTGCGACAGGGTAAACAGGTCCTGTGCATACTCGCGACGTTCCTGCCGGAGAGCAGGCAGCCATCCCCGGTCCTCTTCCGGCAACTCCGCCGGGTTGGACTCCTGCACCACACGGGGCAAATCCCGCACCCGCAACAGATCGGGCTGAAAGGGACGGGCCGCCTCCCGCACCGCGGCAACTCCCGACTCCAGTCCCTCGGTCTGAAAACGGGTCTCCAACCCCTGCAGGCCCTGCCGAAACCGGTCCCGGCGCTCTTCATACTGTCGACGATACGGTGCGACATCACGCTTGGGGGGTGTGCGGGCCGTCTCTCGGGAGGAGCGTGCCTGGGCCATCAGCAAAGCGGCCGGCAATCCCCACAAACATCCGGCGATCACCAGACACCACCAGATCCGCCGTTGCACTCCGGCGACTCGACTGAACACCACGCTGTTCCCTCTCAAGCAGACCTCCGAGTCCCCTCTGCGTGACCCCCTCTCACACACTCGATCCTAGGCGATTTCCCACAGTCCGAACAGATCAACAAAACCCCCAGAGAACGCAATCCCCCCAAACCCAACCCGGTGAGATCGACTGCACAATCCCCTTCAAGAAACCGGGGGATTGCGCCGATTTTTCTGCTGAACGAGGGGGCTGGCTGGCTCTTCGCACACTCCAGGTGCAGACACACCTCGCCTGGTCTGTGAACCCCTGCAACTGCGCCCCGTTGTGTCAGGAAACCATCGTGCGGATCGCGGCGTTCTTCTGCACCCTGGGACTTCTGGCCGCGAACGCCGTGGGCTGCCAGACTCATACGGCGCTGCGGGAGCATACGCTCAAAACCAGCGGCACCCTGGCGGAATTGAATTGCCAGCAGGTGGTCGACAATCTTGCGCGGTTCGCGGCCCAGCCGGCGTCGCTGCCCTCGGTGGCCGTCCTGCAGTCGGGGAATGTCACCCTCGCCGATCAGCACGCCGCCGCCGCCGCCGGGACCTATGCCCCCACCATCACCCTGGCGGACCAGCTGGGTGGCTTCCCCATCTTCAGCCTGTTCCTCAGCCCCAATGTCTCGCGCAACCTGACGGAACAGTGGGATCTTAAGCCGGTGACCGACACCGCGCGCATCCGCCGGATCCGGGCGGCCTTCCAGATCGTGTTGGGGGCCGGGGTCTCGGCCGACGATCCGTGTGAAGACTGCTCCCAGACCGTCCGGGAACTCACCGCCGACGGGTCGATGCTCGAGTGCCAGCTGCCCACCGGCTGGTTCCAGATTGGCTGCCGCAGGGATGTCCCGGATTCGGCCTGTTACGTCGGGAACTGCGGCGACACCTATGTGTGGGTCGGGCCCGAGGGGATGGACGGGCTGTCGCGGTTCACTCTCACCATCATGCAACTCTCCACGTCCGACCCCAAACCAGAGACCCGCACGGTGGTCCGACGCTACGACGCCGACGACAAGCTGGAATCGACCGAAATCACGGAGACCGAGCCGGTCTTGGAAGGGACTTCCTGGGAGGCGGATGCGGACGAGGCAGAGACCTCCGAGCCCAGAGACGACGCCGCTCGACAGCAGCCCACCATCAACCCGCGGCGGACCGCCCTCACTCCCAAGCAAGCCCGCAAACGCAAGGGAACCAGCGGGCTGATGCTGCCGCATGCCGAATGAGCTCCCGGGTGCTCTCCATCCCCCGCTCCGTTCGATCCCGCGGCCGAAGACTCAGAAGACACGCCGCGAAGGTGACTCCCAGACCGGCGGTCCTGCGGGCCAGCCTCCCGCCAGCCGGTTCTCATCGATCCAGGTGAGGATGCCGCAACTTCGCCAACTGAGTCTCATCCACCTCCACACCCAGCCCCCAGCCCGAACGAACATCGAGCCAGCCCGCACGTGGCACCCACGGCTCACGCAGCACGCTGGCGGTGAGGTACTGCGGACCATTGAGTGCGGCCGGGTACGACAGGCCGTGGCTGGCCAGCAGCGGCACAGCCGCCGCGAGAGCGAGGTCGGGATCGGTCAACCCACTGGCCAGGAACAACAGCCCGTGCTGCTGCAGGTATTCGATCTGCCGGCGCGCCTCGGTCACTCCTCCCACCCGGGGTACCTTGATCGCCGCTCCATCCAGCAATCCCAACTGGTGAAACTCCCGCAAGTCGGTGAGGGAGACCAACCCCTCATCCAGCACGATGGGGAGCGCGTCGAGTTGCTGGAGTTCGCGCAGTCCCGACAGACAATTCGCCGGGACAGGCTGCTCAAAGGCCAGCAATCCCAGTTTGGCGAAGGCCCGGGCGGCCCGCTTCGCCTGTTCGGTCGTGTAGCCACCGTTGGCATCGACCCACACCACGGCCTGTGGAAACTCCCGGCGAATGATCCGCAGATGCTCGAGATCGCGGTGCAGGTCGGGAGCCACTTTCAGATTGAAGTGCCGGTAGCCCCGCTGCCGGGCCCTTTCCAGCTCGGCCTCCAGCTCGGGCAGGCTGCGGGGATTGAGGGTCCAGCTCAGCTCGATCTCCCGCCGGTCGTCTCGTTGCCACATCTGGGCCGCCGTTTGACGGTCCAGCTTCCCCTCGAGATCAAACAGCGCCAGATCGACCCCCGAACGGGCGATCGGCTGCCCCGTCGAAAACGAAGGCGCAATCACCCGGTCGAATTGCCGGTGGATCGCCTCACGGTCGCGCGGGTCCCGCCCCGGCAATTCGGGAGCGAAGTAATTCCGCACCGTCGAGAGGACCGACTCGGGAGTCTCATAGCTCCAGCGGGGGGACGGAACCGCTTCACCCCAGCCAACTGTTCCGTCCGACGCAGTGATCTTCACCACCACGCTGGCTCGGCCCAGCGGGCCCCCCGGACGGATCTCGAAGAACCTGAAGTGCCCCTCCACCGGATACAGCAGAGGAAACAGCTCAACCCGCTCCACACAGACGGTCATGAATGACTTCCACACCGGGCCGGGAAGATCACGGACAACTCGCACGGCCTGACCGGCGTTCACACGCCCAGGCATCTGAACCAGGCGTTGGAGCGCCCGGGGCCAGCCCATGGGCTTTATTCGGCCGCGCTGATCCGCGGAATCTCCTGGTCGAACATCAGCGCCCGGACAAACCGGACGGGAGGGGATCCGAAGGAGACCACCTGGTCGTGATAGCGGCGGGGAGTGAAATCTTTGCCCCAGCGTTCCTCGGCTTCCCGCCGCAGGTCGAGATGTTCCTGCACCCCCCCGAAATAGGGGGAGAGCGGGGTGCTGGTGAGCTGCGCGCGAATCCACTTGCCGGCCGCCTCGCGCTCTTCCTGGAACGTTTCTTCGATCATCAATCGCATCGCCTCCTCCCGGCTCATTCCGTCGACATGGATCGCCTGGTCGAGAATCGAGTTGGCGATGGCCCGCAGATACCACTTGCGCTGCACCAGCAGCATCAGCGGGTCGTTGTGGAAGTAGCCGGCGTTGGCCATCATCTGCTCGGCATAGCAGCCCCATCCCTCGATGAAGGTTCCCGAAGACAGCACCGCCCGCAGCGTGCTGGGGTACCGGTTCGACAGAACCAGCTGCACATAGTGCCCAGGCATCGCCTCGTGCACCGTCAGGTTGTGCAGCGACCGGGTGTTGTATTCGCGCAGGTACGACTGGATCTGCTCGGCATTCCAGTCGGTTGGCAGGGGGGCGACGGCATAGAAGGTCTTCTGTCCCTTGTCGAGCGCGCCGGGGGCGTCGCAGTACGCCGTGGAAACCCCCCGCTGGAACTCGGGCATGATGATGATTTCCAGCGGGTCCTCGGGCAGCGTCATCAGCTGCTTCTCGCGGATGAAGCTGGCCGTATCGACCAGCGAATCACGGGCCTTCTCAACCATCTGGTCGGCGGGGGGCACGTCAAGGCAGGCCATTTCGAGCCCTGCGCGAATCAGGGCCTGCTGGTACTCTTTGGAGGGCACGGCGGGAAATCTTGTGTAGGGGTGTTTCTTGAGATAGACCTGCTGGGCAATCCCGTACATCTCGGCCCGCACCCGCTTGAGCTCACTTTCCGCCCGCTCGCGCACCTCGGCCCGCGACAGCGAAGTCTGCAGCGTGAAGGGGAGCTTCTGATCATAGAGCTTGGCGCCCAGCCGAAAATCGCCGGCCGCCTGGGGACGAAGTTCACTCTCCAGCCATTTCTGGTGGAGATCCACCGCCCCCTTGGCGGTCTGGACCGCTTTCTCGAGCCGTTGCCGAACCGCAGGTTCAAGTTCTCCCAGATGCGGCTCGACCATGTTCTCGAGAATGCTGAGCACCCCCTTGTTCTGCCGCACGGCGGTCTCGGCATGAATGGGGGGGACTCGCTTGGGAACCAGTGTCTTCCGCACCTGCTCCAGCAGCCGCGGGAACTGTTCCAGCCGGTCGGCCACATGGGCCAGACGCTGGGGTCGCGGAGCGAATTCGCGAGCCATCAATCCATAAATCGACCCGCCCGTCAGTTCGGTGTAGAGCAGCGGGTTCCAGGCCCATTCCTGCAGCGTCTCGAGTCGCCACAGGTCCGCCTCCAGGCTTTGTCTGAGGATCTCGTAGTCCACCTGCAGGGGGCGTGACAACTGCCGGCGATCAATCGCCTGCAGTTCAGTCAGCACGCCGCGGTAAAGCTGCACAGCCTTCGCGCGGCTGGCGGGAGAGACGTCATCCAGCTGGCTGTCGTAGCGATGGTCTCCCAACACCGTGGCGCCGACGGGCGAGAGCGCGGGAAACTGCTCGATGTAGCGTGCTCCCAATTCTTCGAACCGCCGTTCAACCGCCGGATCGACCGCCAGGGATCCCAGCGCCACCACCGCCATCATCAGAGCCTGCATCAGCACTCACCCGATCGAAGAGAACATGAACCGTCCAGCGGGGCTGCAGCGGGAACCAGCCGGTTTTGCCAGCCATGCGCTGCCGGTCACGAAACAGACCGTCCGAAGATCTTTACTTTCCGCCCGCGGGACGCCCGGTGTTGGCCGCGGGAGTCTCACAGTATTTCAGAGCCATCAGAGCGTAGGCGGTCACCAGATTCGGGTCTCCTTCGAGCCAGCCCGAGTCGGTGTTGATCCAGGCGCCGTTGTCGCGCTGTTTCGCGACCAGGTGTTCCCCCAGTTCCTTCCTCCAGTCGTGGGCCACCTGCTTCGCATCGACCATGCGGTCGACCTTGGCGACCGAGAGGGCCTTGGCGAACGTGTGATAGTAATAGTACAGCCCCTTCTGCCCCATTCCCGGGTTCTCGGCCAGCGTGTAGTGCTTCTTCAGCCACTCCATGGCGGCCTTCACCCGGGGATCCTCGGGGCCGACGCCAGCGTAGATCATGCTCTTCAGCCCCGCATACGTCATGCTGGCATACGACCGCAACCCGCCATTCGCGTCGGTTCCCGCCTGCGAATTCCCCCCGCCGGCAGGGGTGTAGTAAAAGCCCCCATCGTTGATCTTCGAGGCAAATTCGGTGGTGTTGTGCTCCGACTCGAGATTCTGACATCGCGACAGAAAGATCACCACCTTTTTCATCGATTCGTCGTTCTCGGGCACTCCCGCCGCTTTGAGGGCCTCCAGAAGGAACGAAGTATTCGAGAGATCGGGACGTTCCGAACGGCCATACCC
The DNA here is from genome assembly GCA_046339535.1 of Planctomycetaceae bacterium. Lineage (GTDB taxonomy): Bacteria > Planctomycetota > Planctomycetia > Planctomycetales > Planctomycetaceae > UBA10511. The sequence goes on from JBKDUK010000317.1 coordinate 35,722, forward strand.
ACCTCCTCCATACCGGGGATCGTCAGCCGACAGGCCCTCGGTTTCATCCCACTGCAGCTTCTTCAGAAAGTCGCGGGCGTTGGCAATCAGCTCGTCGTACTGGCCATCCCGATTGGCGGCGGCAAAGGCCAGCAGCGCCACCGAGGTCTCGTAATTGCTGACCTTGTTCTCTTTGGTGTAGATCCCGCCATCCGGCTGCAAGGCCCGCTTCAGGTAGGCCAGGGCCTTCTGGATCATCGGATCCCCCGGTTCCACTCCCGAGTCCAGCAGCGACTTCGTGACGATTCCGGTGATCGCCGGGCCAGGGTAGTCGCTCCAATGCCCGTCGTCTGACTGGGTGGTCCGAAGAAAGGCCGCCGCAGCCTGCCGGGACTTGGCCAGTGCCCCCGGGGGAAGTCCGACAGGACCGGTTTGCTGGGCGGCCACCGGGGACGCAACTCCCATCCCCAACAGCAGGGCCAGCGTCAAACCCACACGGCAAGAAACCCCGGATGAACGCAACATGGGAAACGCCTCACAGCAGAAACGGCGTCGGCCGCGGGAGCCGAACTCCCGAGCTTCGACGGTACGGAACAGACCAGTTGCAGCAGCGGCGCTGATTCTACCGGCCGCGAGAGACCGGGGCCAGCGGCGGGACCTGCGTCCTCCCGGCAGAACCGGGCCGTTCCGGCGAACGGTGCTTGTCTTTCCGGCGGGGTTGCCTTAGCGTGAAGAGCTTCTGCGGGCGGATCTCCCTGGGGCGAGCACAGCCCGAATCTTCCCGACGCTGTCGAGCTTCCTCCGAATCACCCGATCCGCATGGCCAGCGTTCCCCTGCTGCGGATGACCGATATCAGCAAGCACTTTGGTGCCACCCGGGCCCTGGATGGGGTCTCGCTTGAGGTGCGTCCCGGAGAAGTGTTGGCCTTGCTTGGGGAAAACGGCGCCGGAAAGAGCACGCTGATGAAGAGTCTCAGCGGTGCCCAATCTCCCGACTCGGGGGAGATGGAGCTGGACGGGGATCCCTACCGCCCCCGCAGCCCCGCTGCCGCCCGTCGCGCGGGGGTGGCGATGATCTATCAGGAACTCAATCTGGCCCCCCACCTCTCGGTGGAAGACAACATCATGCTGGGGCAGGAGGTCTCGCGCGGGGGCTGGCTGCGGCGTGGGCAGCAGCGTCCCCGGGTCCAGCGAGCCCTCGAACTGCTGGGGCATCCCGATCTCCGCCCCGATACGCCGGTGCAGCAGCTCTCGGTGGCCGCCCAGCAATTGGTCGAAATTGCCCGGGCCCTGGTGATGGAGGCCCGCGTCATCGTGTTCGATGAGCCGACCAGTTCCCTGACGCGGAAGGATGTCGAACGGCTCTTCGAAGTGATTCGCCGACTGCGTGCCCGCGGGATTGGCGTGGTCTACATCAGCCACTTCCTCGAAGAGGTCCGCCAGATCTGCGACACCTACTCGGTACTCCGCGATGGCCGCAGCGTCGGTGCGGGAACCCTGTCGGGAGCGACCGAGTCGCAAATTGTCTCCCTGATGGTGGGGCGCAGCGTGGAAGAGCTGTTCCCGCAGATCCCGCATACCCCCGGCGCAGTGCTGTTGAACGTCGAGCAACTGTCAGGAAGCCACGTTCCCCAAGAGCTCTCACTGCAGGTTCGGGCGGGAGAAATTCTGGGAATCACCGGGCTGGTGGGGGCGGGACGAACCGAGTTTCTCCGCTGTCTGTTCGGACTCGATCCCATCCGCTCGGGTGAAGTCACGCTGGCCGAAATCGGGCTGCGGTCCTCCCCGCGCCGAGCAATCGACGCCGGTCTCGGATTCGTCTCGGAAGACCGCAAGGGAGAGGGACTGGCCCAGCAACAGTCGATCGTCGACAATCTCACCCTCAGCCATCTCAAACCGTACAGCCGGTCGGGATTCCTGAACCTGTTCCAGCGGCAGGCCGCCGCCCGCGAGTGGATGCGGACCCTGCAAGTCAAGGCTCGCGATCCCAACCAGCAGATCTCGGAACTCTCGGGGGGGAACCAGCAGAAAGTGGCCCTGGCCCGCATCCTGCACCAGCAGGCCCAGGTGCTGCTCCTCGACGAGCCCACCCGCGGGATCGATGTCGGGACCAAGGCCGAGATCTACCGTCTGATGGGAGAAGCGGCCGCCCGGGGAAAAGCCATCCTGTTTGTCAGTTCGTATTTCACGGAACTCCTGGCGGTCTGTGACCGGATCGCCGTGATGTCACGCGGCCGACTGCAACGCATCCGGGTCGCCCGAGACTGGACCGAACACAGCATTCTGCAGGCCGCGATGAGCCTGGAGGACCACTCTTCATGAATGTCGATTCTTCACCCAGAGACCCCTCCGACTCTCCGGACGAAGTCGTGTTGCAGCTGGACGAGGAGGGGGTGGGCTTCCATCGCCTCGGACGCTCGGCCTTCTCGGTCCTCGCCCCCTTCCTGGCGCTGATCCTCGTCTGGTTCACCTTCGCAGGTGCCGATTACGTCCGCAGTGCCCGCCTCCAGAAACCGGCCCAGTTCAACACCCGGGCCAGCCTGCAGAAGGTGCTGCGCGACGCGTCGCAGGTGGGGGTCGCCGCACTCGGCATGACCCTCATCATCATCGCCGGAGGAATTGACCTGTCCGCCGGAGCGGCGATGTCGCTCGCCGCCACCACCGCCGCCTGGTGCTTCCGCGACAGCCTCCCCGCACCGGTGGGAATTGCCGCAGCCTTGCTGACGGGCTGTCTGGCGGGGGCCATCAATGGCACCCTGATCAGCGTGCTGCGTCTGGTCCCCTTCATCGTCACACTGGGAACCATGACCATCTTTCATGGCCTCGGACTGATCATCGCCAAAGACACCCCCATCCGGGCCTTCGGGAAGGTCCCCGAATGGATCATCAACCTGCAACGTCCCTTTCCGAAGCCCGAGTGGCTCATGGTCTCGAGCGGGGTGCTGGTGATGCTGGTCCTGGCAGTGCTTGTGGCGGTGCTCTTGCGATACACCGTGCTGGGGCGGCATTTCGTCGCCCTGGGATCCAACGAAGCGACCGCCCGCTTGTGCGGGGTCAACGTCGAACTCACCCGCATCCTTGTTTATTCGATCGCCGGCCTGCTCACCGGGGTGGCGGGTCTGTTCCAGTTTGCCATGCTGTCGGGAGAGGGAGACCCCAACCAGGGAATCGGCAAGGAACTCCCGGTGATTGCCGCAGTGGTCATCGGCGGAGGGAGCCTCTCGGGAGGCCGGGGCTCCATCCTGGGAACCCTGTCGGGAGCCTGCATGATGTCGGTCATCCTGCACGGGTGTGTCACCCTCGACATTCGGACCTCTCTGCAGAAGGTCATCATCGGGCTGATCATCATTGCCGCGGTCTCGGTCGATCAGTTCCGACAGCGGCGCATCGCCAGTTGACAGTGGCCGATGTCCAGAGCCCGGGGGGAGTGCTCACAGGCCGCGGTCAACCAACCGGAAGCACACGGGGGTCGTTCTCCCAAAATTTCGGCAATCGCAGACAAGCCAAAGTGCCGGGCCGTTCAAACGGACAACGATCGCTCCCTGAGCCGGTCAAGAAAAAACCCTCCATCGCCCCTCGACGCAACGCGTCAGGCCCCGATGAATCGCAGCCCCGACTGGCTGTCGCTGGCCGGCTGATTCGTCAACGGAGCGGGCCCGAATTCCTCGCGGCCCGATGCCTCGCTCATGCGGGGGGTCGGCAGCAGGTCTTCGGACAGAGGCCGTACGTCGCGTTCGGCTTCGAAATCGCACCGGGACTGCAATGGCGACCGGGAGCCCGCTTTCGCGGCGGCATCCCCCTGGTCCAGATCTTCCGACCCTGCCCCCGAGGGGACGAGAACCACATCCCCACTCGGACTCGACACGATGGACTCCACCGGCGGGGAGACCCGCAGGGGAACGACCGCTCTCTGCGTCGAGTTGGCCGCCACGTCCTGAAAGACAAAAACTGTGTCGGCGACCGCCAATTCGTCCCCGGGTCGCAAATCGGCCTCGGTCACCCGCTTTCCGTTGACCCGAACGCCGTTCATACTTCCCAGATCGCGAACCACAAACCGGTCATCGATTCGGGCAACGCAGCAATGTCGCCGCGAAATCTTCACCTGCTCGGGAAGTGCGAGATCACAATCTTCATGCCGGCCGATGAGTGTAATGGGCTTTTCCAGCCGAAAGGCCGAGCCACCATCCACCGGTATCAGTCGTGCAGGCATGGGTGTCTCCCGCCGGGACGGACAATTCATTCTCTTTCGGAATTCTAACGCAAATCAGGTTGGGTTCACAGCACTTTTCGGGGTTTTCGCAGAAAAGCATGTCGCAGGATCCCAACATTCCGGGAGGGTTCAAACGTTCCCACACCCCCCGCCCCGCAGCCGCCCCCAACTCTCCCGAGCCAGGGCTTCGGCTTCCTCACGCGTGGTCACCCGCCCCTCCAACTGGGCGTCATAGAGCTCTTCCAGAATCGTCTTAAACTCTTTTCCGGGAACCATTTGCATCTTTCGAAGATCATCCCCCTTCAAGATGGGTGCTGGCTGTAGAACGTCTCGGGGGGTCTGGTCGAGATACTGGTCGCACCAGGCCGCCGCGGTCGGCGCCTCTCCTTCTTCCTCCGCCACAGCCCGCGACAACGCCACGAGGTTGCGCGCCCAGGGATGGGCCAACAGCCGCTTTCGTGCGGCTTCGCGCGCAATCGGCAACCCGGCCACCTCTCCCTCCTGCTCCAGGAGCCAACCGGTCTGTTCCACTTGGGCATTCGACAATTTCAAACGCCGGCAAGCCGTTTCCGCCAGCTGCCGCAGTTCCCCCCGCGTTTTCCCCCTGCCGGCCGGTCGCAACAGGTACGCCAGTGCCAATTCCAGGCTCGGCGAGGGGAGCGATTCCACACCCCGCAGCCAATCGACCACCCTGCGAGGCAGTTCGACCTCCGGTTGAACCTCTCCCACAAATTCAGCAAGTTCCGGAAGAATCACCGGCAGGACCCCCAACCCGATCGCCCGCTCCAACGCGACCCGCCGACTGGGATGCGCCAGGATCTTCTGCAATTCCTGCGCAATTCGCTCCTGGCTGACCACGAGGATCTCCCCGGCCATCTGCCGCACCGCCGCCGCGGTCCGGGTTTCCAATTCGCAACCGAAGCGGGCCGAAATCCGGACCGCCCGCAGAATCCTGAGCTTGTCCTCGGTGAACCGCTCGCGGGGATCTCCAATCGCCCGCAAAACCCGCCGTTCGAGATCCTCCCTCCCCCCAACGTAATCGAACAACTGCCCGGCCAGCGGATCAAAGAACAGACCATTGATCGTAAAATCGCGCCGCTGCGCATCTTCTTCGGGAGTCGAAAAAATGACCCGCTCCGGACGCCTTCCATCAAGGTACGGCCCCTCCGTCCGGAACGTCGCCACCTCGACATCCCCGGCTCCGCGACGTCCCTTCACCACGATCACGCCGAACGCGGCCCCCACCGCCAGGGTGTTCCGCTCGCCGAACAGCCGGCGGACCTCATCAGGCAGGGCGCTCGTGGCCACGTCGTAGTCCGAGGGAGCATGCCCCAGCAGCAGGTCCCGCACGCAGCCCCCCGCCCACAGCGCGGTGTAACCCGCCTGCTGCAGCCTCTGCACCACGTCGGTGGCATGGGCTTTCGACAGGTCCGAATGCAGGCCGGCCGGGGTGCCGGTTTCTGGAGCGTCTGAAGTCATCCCGGTATGGTAGCGACAGGTGAAGGTCCCTTCCCCCCTTCCCGCGGACCGTCCGCAGAAAGCCTGACGATGCACGCTTCTTCCCGGTTCGCGCACATCATCCAAGCGGTCAGGCAGCTGTCCCGAGTAGCCCCCCTGTGCCTGCTCGCCCTCGGGGTGCACGCCGCCGATCCGGCTCCCCCCCCCTTCGAGGAACGGCTGATCGCCGACAAATACGGCTATACCTTCGGGGTGCAGGCGCTGGACCTCGATGGAGACGGCGATCTCGACCTGACCAATGTCGACATCGTCGGCAAAAATCCCAGCGATACGACCCTGCTCTGGTTCGAGAACAACGGCCGGGGGGAATTCCAGCGCCACGTCATGCACACCGGCGAGAACGGCTGGCTCGAACGCCACGCCCCGGGGGACCTCAATGCCGACGGCCGGGCCGACGTGGCCGTCGTCAGCAATCGCGATGGCCACCTGCTGTGGTTCGAGCAGCCGCCCGGCTCCCCCCGCGACCGCTGGGTCCGCCACGAGATCAGCCGGGAATGTCCCGGGGCCTACGATGTGCGTCTGGGCGATCTCGATGGCGATGGCGACCTCGACGCCGCCACCGCCGGCTATTCCAGCCACACCCTCTCCTGGTACGAGAACCCCGGAAAAGACCGAGCCACCAATCCCTGGCCCCGGCACATCGTGGCCCGCAATCTGGCCGAACACCGCACGGTGGAGATTGTCGACTTCAACGGCGACGGCCGGCCCGATCTTCTCGCGGGTTCCATCGGCGTCTCATTCGCCACCCACGGTCCGGCCTCCACTCCCGAACAGCATGGCGGGCTGCTGGCCTGGTTCGAAAACACAGGGGATGGCGACCAGTGGAACCGTCATATCATTGACGACCAGAACCGGGGTGTCATCCACGGGCACGCGGCCGACCTCGACCGTGATGGCGATCTCGATATCGTTCTGGCCCGGGGAATGCGACCCGAACACATTCCCGCCGAATTCCACGAACTGGTCTGGTACGAAAACCAGGGAACCACCCAACGCCCCTGTCCCTGGCGCCGCCAGGTGCTCGCTCCGCTGCCGAGCGCCTTCGAAGCGATTGCCGTCGATCTCGATTCCGATGGCGATCTCGACGTGGCGGCGACGGCCTGGTCGCTGGGAGACCAGGTGGTCTGGTGCGAGAACCCGGGCGATCCCAAACAAACGTGGACAAAACACGTCGTGCGGGACAAATACTTCGCCGCGAATCAGATCATCGCCGCCGACCTCGATGGCGACCACCGCCCCGATCTGGTCGTCACCTCCGACGATGGCTCACGGCGGGTCACGGGAGCGAACGAACTGCGCTGGTGGCGCAACCGGCTGATGCCGTCGAAATGACGCAGCGGTCGCCCCGCGGGGCCAGACCCGCCCCCTCCCGCCATCCCCAGAACCAGAGATCCGCGGGAGAAGTTCACTCCCCCACGGTCAGCAGCCGATGCCCCCCGGGCAACGCACACAACCGGTTCCGGCGGTCGAGCACTCCATGCCGCCAGAGCCATTCCTCGAACTCAGGTGCGGGACGCAGCCCCAGCAACTGGCGAACATACTGCGCGTCATGAAATGACGTCGACTGATAATTGAGCATCACATCATCGGCCCCGGGAACCCCCATCACATAGTTGCACCCGGCGGTGGCCAGCAGGGTCAGCAGGGTGTCCATGTCGTCCTGGTCCGCCTCGGCATGATTCGTGTAGCAAACATCACACCCCATCGGCAGCCCCAGCAGCTTGCCGCAAAAGTGGTCTTCCAGCCCCGCCCGGATAATCTGCCGGCCATCGTACAGGTATTCGGGTCCGATGAATCCCACCACCGTGTTCACCAGCAGGGGCTCGTACAACCGGGCCACGCCATACGCGCGGGCCTCGAGTGTCTGCTGGTCGACGCCATGGTGGGCATTCGCCGAGAGACAACTCCCCTGCCCCGTTTCGAAGTACATCACATGGTTCCCCACGGTGCCGCGTTTCAGTTCGAGGGTCATCGCCCGCGCCTCGGCCAACAGCGGCAGTGAGATCCCAAAGCTCGAGTTGGCCGCCTCGGTCCCGGCGATCGACTGGAACATGAGGTCGAGCGGAGCCCCCCGGCGAATCGCCTCCATCTGACTGGTCACATGCGCCAGCACGCATCCCTGCGTGGGAATCTCGTGCCGGTGAATCAGTTCATCCACCAGGTGCAGCAGCCGGGTGATGTTGGCGAGATTGTCGGTGGCCGGATTGATGCCAATGACCGCGTCGCCGCAGCCATAGCCCAGCCCGTCGACAATCGAGGCCGCGATCGCCCGGGGCTCATCGGTGGGATGATTGGGCTGGATGCGGACGGCGAACCGCCCCCGCAGCCCCAGGGTGTTCCGGAAGCGGGTGACCACCCCGCACTTCGAAGCCACCAGTACGAGGTCCTGGTTGCGCATCAGCTTGGAGACCGCCGCCGCCATCTCGGGCAGCAGCCCCCGGGCCAGCCGGGCCAACACCGGCCCGTCGGTCTCGAACTGCAGCAGCCATTCGCGGAACTCTCCCACAGTGAGGTTGGCAACCGGGGCGAAAGCCTGCGGATCATGCTGCTCAAGCAGCGCCCGCGTGACGGCGTCTTGCTCGGGCGGAATCACCCACTCCTCAAGGAAGTGGGTCAGGGGAACCTCGGCCAGCACCCGGCAGGCGGCCAGCCGCTCCTCCGCCGACCGGGCCGCCACTCCCGCCAGCTCATCCCCCGAACGGACCGGAGTCGCCCGGGCCAACAGCGTCTTGAGATCGGGAAAGGTGTAAAACCGCGGTCCCACCTGGCAGGTCCAACCCGACATGCTTGGGGCTCCTTTCATCGTGTGGCGTGGATCGGGTCCGAGGGTAGCACATTTCCCGCCAATCACCCCAGCGGCGATGTCATCATTGCCGCAGCAGCCGTGCCGGCTGGCCAGTCCGCGCAGGCCCGCGTTTGACACCTGCTCCCGGGAAGTCGAAACTGAAGGGCGTCAATTTCATCGTTCCCTCTGCGAAACCCTTCTCCACAGGGCCAGTTCCCATGCCGCCTGTTTCACGGAAGACCAAACGTGGAGCCGGATTGGTCGCTCTCCTGCTCGGATTCACGCTGCCCGGGCTATTGGCTGTCCCGGTTCAGGCCGCCCGCAAGATCCAGAATGGCCCCATCAAGCTGCAGGTCCTCCCCCTCGTGCTGCGTGGACGGTCGCAGGCGCTGCTGCCGGTGCAGTTCCAGTTCAACAGCAAAGATCCCGAGCTGCTCCGCGGGACGCTCGACATCCGCGTGAACCTCTCGGATCGGCTGGTACATCGCGTCGAGCTTCCCGATTTCGTGGTCGTGCCGGGGGAAACACGCTTCCGCATCACCATGCCCGAGGTCAACGTCAGCCAACTCGACTTGGCGGTGCGGGCGGTGGTGTCGTTCCGCGTGCGGGAAGACACCTACGACCTCGGGGAACACGATCTGGTTATCCCGATCGATTCCCGCCGGCAACAGGCGGTGCTGTCCATCGAGCCCAAAAACAGGATGATCGATCGGGCCCAGCAGCAGCTGCGCGATTCCCTGCTGCTGCATCGCTTCGCCCCCCCCGAGCCCGACAATCGTCGCAACAATCTTGTTTCGGTCCCTTCGACCATTGATCCCGCCGATCTTCCGCCGTCTCCCCTCCCCCTCCTGGGAATTGATCTGATCGTCATCGAGCCCTCGGCGCTGGTCGACCTCAAGCCCGATCAGTTGCGGGCCATTTCCAGCTGGGTCCAGGCGGGGGGAGCCGTGTGTGTCGTCTGCCCTCCCCAGATCACGTCACCTGATCTCGCCGGGTTTCTGAATTCGCTCGTTCCCAGCCCCGATCAAACGGCAGTCTGGCAGCCCACCGGAACCGGGGGATGGGAGATCGTCTCAGCCTCCCCAAACCAGATTCGACACGGGGAACCAGGGCTTGGTCGGGCGGTCATACTCGAAGACGCCTCCCTGCGGGAGCACTGTCCCGACGATCCGCTGTGGGACAAATCGTTGAAGTTTTTGTGGCGGATCACCCAGGCTCAAAGCGAGAAACTCGAACGTTCTCCGGGTGACGCCCTCCCCATCTGGCCATTGGCCGAAGCCCCACGGAATCAACCGTCAATTCCGGTTTTCAATGCTCGCCCCCTGCCGAATTACAACCGCCTCAGCGAATACGCCCCCGTCAATTCGCAGCGTCCACTCCAGCATCTTTCGCAAAGCCTGCGCCCGCAGCGGCTGGTGACCATTCCGGTCTGGCAATTCGCGATCATGCTGCTGGCCTTCCTGCTGGCCGTCTCGCTGGGAGACTACTACCTCCTGGGAGCCCTGCGGCTGCGAAAGTGGACCTGGCTGCTGTTGCCCGCCGTCTCGCTGGGAGTGACCTGGTTCACTGCCCGCATCGCCGAAAACAGCCTGGGAGAGAACGACGCCCAGGCCGAACTGCTGCTGGTCGATGTCGGCCGGCAAGGGGTGCCGGTCCGCAGCAGCCGGTTCCAGCTTACCGTGGCGGCCCAGCCGAAGACCCTGCAGGAGGAGATTGTCAACGGGCTGCTGGTCAACGAGACCGAGGCGGGAGCCGAACTGGCACGTCAGGCCCAGAACGAGTTGCGCCGGCAGGGCGCCTTCGCCGAGGCCACGCTGGCCGCCCAACAATTCGAGGCCGACATACCCCTCAGCGAAGGACTCCCCCCGTCCCGCTACACGTTCGAGCAGCGGCTCAAGAAGTGGTCTCCCCTCTTGACCCGGCTGACCCGTGTCGGCCCGCCCGAGAACGTTCCCGACTTCCCCTGGGCCGACTGGGCACAACTCGACCTCACCAACTTTCCGACGCAGCAGGGGGTCCTGCGGGAATGCCAGGCCCGCGAACCCCAGGCCATGGCCTGGGTGGTCCATCGCGGCCGGCTTTCGCCATTTGGGAATTCTCCGATCGACTCCGAGTCACTCAAAAACCTCGGAGAGTTTCTGCTCGATACCAGTGGCGACCTGCCCGAAGCAGGTTTCTTTCAATATGTCAGCCAGGTCAGTCCCAGCGGTCACAGCAATCTCGAAGACCTGCGGCTGCTCGACTCCACCGATCCCAATGACCTGGTGCTGATGGTTGCGGTCCCGCGCGACAACAGCCTGGTGGTCTTCCGGTTCACTCCGCCTCGTCCGGTCCCCGCGCCATGAGTTCGTCCCCCCAAGCCGAGCACATTTTCCCCGAAGACGGGCCACCCAATGACCCCGCTGAGGCGCAGCCGACACAGCCGGCTCCCCCTCCCCGGCCCAAGCCTCCCCGCCGGCCCAGGCCAGGCTTCGAACTCCCGCTGCTGGTCAAGGAACTCAACGAACAGTCGGCCCAGTTTCGTACCTACCTGCTGCGGTTGGCGTACGGGCTGCTGCTGCTGGGGACCATGCTGGCCCTGTTCGCCCGCGGGCTGATCCGCAGCGGCGGCACCAGCACCCTCGGTCAGGGACAACTGGTCTTCGACTCCCTCACCACCTTCCAGTTCTGGGCCCTCAACCTGTTCGTCCCCGCGGTCACCTGCGGCTGCCTCAGCGGCGAGAAAGAACGCAACACGCTGGGCACCCTGCTGATCACCACCCTCACTCCGTGGCAGATCGTCCTGCAGAAATTCCTCGGGCGATTCATCCCGGTCGTCGGCTATATCTGCCTGTCATTCCCCATGCTGGCCGCCGCCTACAGCCTCGGAGGACTCTCGGCCGCCACCCTCTGGAGCGGCGGCCTGCTGCTGATCATCGCCGTCGCCCAGACGACTTCGCTCTCCGTCCTCTGCTCGGCCTACTTCGCGACGACGGTCGAGGCGCTGCTGGCCTACTTTCTGCTGCTCTTCGGATCGCGTTTGCTCCTGCCGTTCCTCTGGGCCGACGCGACCCTGGGAGCCGTCCAGCGGGGTGAGGTGACCCAGGCCGGTGCGGTCTTCGCCGCAATGGTCCTGCTGGGGCTGTTCCTGCTGCCTCTGTGGTTCGCCGCCCTCCTGCTCGAACGCCGGGCGTTCGTCACCCCCCGCAACCTGCTGCTCGACCTGTTCCAGAAACTCGACCGCATGTTCAACCGCTGGAACAGCGTCACCGGCGGCGTGGTGCTGGTGGAGGATGGCGACCCACTCCCCAATCTCGAACCGGTCGCCTGGCGCGAAACCACCAAAAAATCCCTCGGGACTTTCCGCTACCTCTTCCGTGTCCTGCTCGTGCTCGAACTCCCCCTGGTGGTGATCATCTCCATGCTCGGCTCGGGCGAACTGCAGGGGGGAGGCCAGAACGTCATCGTCACCAACTACCTGTACGGGCTGTGGGTCCTGGCCCTGCTGATGACCATCATCCACGGCTCCAGCCTTATCGCCGGCGAACGGACCCGCCAGACCCTCGATGTCCTGCTGACCATCCCCCTCCCGGGACGCGAACTGCTGCTGCAGAAGCAACAGGGGCTGCTGCGCCTGCTGAAGGTGCTGCTCGTCCCGTTCGCCACGATCTTCGCTTTCCAGGCATGGTGGTTCAATGGCTTCCCCTACCGCTGGACCTACGTGGTGCTCGCCTTCCTCTCGGTGCTGGTCTTCCTGCGGCTCACTTCGTGGGTCGCTACCTACGTCGGCCTGCGGACCAAGTCCCAGATCCGCGCCGTGGTCACCGTCGCCCTGCTGCTGGGCTGCTGGCTGGCGGTTCCCGTCGTGGTCCGCCGCGGTTGGGAAACGGTCCACAGCGGACGCCGTCCCCTCCCCTTCCTGGTCGATTCACTGCTGACCATGCACCCGATCGAACTGGTGCCCGAACTCGAACGGGGTCTGCGCATCACCCGTGTTCCCACCCCCGATCGCCCCACGGAAGAGATCCCCCCCAACTGGTGGCTGCTGGCGCTCAGCCTCGCGCTGCATGTCGGCGCAATCGTCTTCGTCAAACGGACCTGCCTGGCCCACGCCGATCCACTCCTCGGCCGGCTCGGCCCCCGACCCGACAGCGAGTCTTCCGACGAAGTCCCTCCCAATCCCGTCTGGGCGACCTGACTGCCGTCGGCGAGGGGGGCACTTCTCAGCTGACACAGGCCGGTCTCCCGGCCTGCGCAGTCAACGATGTCTCCCCCGGCCCGCCCTGTCCGACTCCGGTACGCGGACTGGTTTCCCCTGCGGCAGCAGCGATATAGTCCCGCCTGATCCCGCGTTTTTCGAAACTGCTCCCGCCCCGATCGCGACGGCCTGTCGTCTGTGACCGGCGGGGTCTCTCTCCCTTCCGCGAGTGCGCTCCCATGTCCCGATTCCTCCTGTGCGGCCTGTTGTTTGCCTCTCTTCCAGCACTCCCCGCTGCCCAGGGAAACGAACCCCAGCGCTGGGTTCTCTCCAGCGCCGCCGAGAACCGGCGGACCGAAACCTTCCATCTCGACGGATCCAAACTCACCCCCCAACAGCCGAACTGGCGCGTCCACCTGCAGACCCTGCACGGGGGACGGCAGGAAGGTTGTGAACTGCTGGTCGTCGACAACGGCCGTCTGCGGATCACCCTCGTCCCCACCCGCGGCATGAGTGTGCTTGAGGTGGTGGCGGGCGATCTGCGTCTCGGCTGGAAATCGCCCGTCGCCGAAGTGGTTCACCCCCGGGAAATCAATCTGCAGTCGCGCGGGGGCCTGGGCTGGCTGGAAGGTTTCAACGAGTGGATGGTCCGCTGCGGCCTCGAAAGCAACGGTCATCCTGGCACCGACAAGTTCATCAACAACACCGGTGACGAGGCCAGTCTCGAACTCACCCTCCACGGCCGGATTGGCAACATTCCCGCCAGTGAGGTCGAGGTCGTGGTCGACCCCACCCCCCCGCATCGCATCACCGTGCGCGGCACCGTCTGGGAACGGTCGTTCTATGGCCCCCACCTGAAACTCCAGACCGAGCTGTCGACCGAACCGGGCAGCCTCGACTTCCGCATCTCCGATACCATCACCAACCACGGGGCCCAGGAGCAGGAATTCGAGATTCTCTATCACGCCAACTACGGAGCCCCCCTGCTGCAGGAAGGGGCCGAATTCCTCGCCCCCGTCAAACGGGTCGTCCCCTTCAACGCCCATGCCGCCAAGTCGGTCGCGAAGTACGCCACGTTCGCCGGTCCCACGGTCGGCTTCACCGAAGAGGTCTATTGCCTGTACCTCCTGGCCGACGATCAAAACCGCACGCTCATCGCCCTGCGCAACAAGGCGGGCGACCGGGGAGCCTCGATCGCCTTCAACGTACAGGAATTGCCCCATCTGACGTTGTGGAAAAATACCGCGGCCGAGGCGGATGGATACGTCACCGGGCTCGAACCGGGCACCAACTTCCCAAATAACCGCCGCATCGAACGGAAGCTCGGGCGGGTTCCCAAGCTGGCCCCCGGCGCAACCCGCACCGCCACCCTCGACTTCGCCCTGCTCCCCGACGCGTCGGCCGTCAAGGGAACCGCCGACCGCATCGCCCGGCTGCAATCCCGCCAGAAGCCGGTCATTGAGACCACCCCCGAGAAGAAAGAGTAGCCCCCCGTCTGTCGATCGGTGCGTCGATCGACTCTCCCTGCGGTCTTGATCATGCTGCTCTTCGGCCACCACTCCTACCGCCACTGCGGGGGATTCACCCGGCGTGAATTCCTGCGTGTGGGGGGCACGTCTCTCGCGGGACTGACCCTCGAGGGATTGCTGCGCGCCGACGAACCGACTACGGACAGCAACCGGCCGTCGGCTGCGACCGCCCCGGCCCAGTCTCTGATCCTGATTTATCTCGCGGGAGGTCCCAGCCAGCACGAGACGTTCGATCCCAAGCCCG
>JBKDUK010000318.1:0-45480 GCA_046339535.1 Planctomycetaceae bacterium
CCACAGCGGCAGTCCCGCACCGTCGTAGGTGAGGCGATTGCTGCCGAGGCCGCCGTTGAGCAGCACCTGCGCACTCGAACCCGCCAGGAAGTTCATACGGAACTGGTCATCCCCCTCATTGCCCCGGACCTCGACGTTGCGGAGTTGCTGGAGTCCCTGGATGGTGACTGTGTCTGCGAAGTTGCCCAGGTCCAGCAGGACCGACTCGATCGACTGATGGGCGTAGCTGGCGAGGGCATTTCCCAGGGCGGCATCCGAGATCGTGAACGCTTGACCGGCCATCGCATCGCGATGGTTGATCACCAACCGGTCACTTCCTGTGGTCCCGTTCATCGAGACCGCAGGAGCTTTCGTCTGGCCAGTGAGCCCCGAATGGGCGACCTCGAACTGGGTTCCCCGCTCGCCCCCCACGAGCGAGATACGGTCGGCGACGATCTGCCCCTGCGACTGGATGAGGGCATCGGAGGGGCCGGAGGTCATTCGCGTCAGGCCGACGGTCACCTGGGGGCTGTCCGCGATGCCGGCAGCCGAGACCAGCGACCCCGGCTGCAATTGCACGGCATCGGGGGCGAACAGCCCCACGGTGCCGGTTTGCGAGAGGATCTGGGCGTTCGCGGTGGCGGTCAACGCTTGGTGGGTGAGCCCCTGGTCGGCCACATGGAAGTTGACGGGACCAACCCCCTGAGCGAGCGCGTCGATGGTCAGCCCCTCGGTCGTACTGACTTGCACCTGTCCGCCAGCCACGAGTCCCGGGATGCGACCCGACGAGCTGACCCGCAGAGCTCCGGTGTTGTGCACCACGATGTCCCCCACGGCACCACGCGCCTGGAGATTGCTGACCTGGGTCTGCAGTGGCGTGTCGGTGCTGCCGGCCGAGTGCCGGGCGTCGATGACGAGGGTGTTGGCGGTGATGAGGTTCTCGGCTGCCGGGGCCACAGCGAAGGCCATCAGGGCGGGGCCCGCGACCTGGACGCTGGCCTGATTGCCACTGGCGACCACCGATCCAGCGGGAGCCAGCAACGTCAGGGTGCCGCCAGCGGTCATCAATCCCGTGTTGAGATTTCCGACCAGTTGCAGCAGAGTGGCGTTGTTGGTGGCGGAGAGATCGACATTGCCTGTGCCGGCGACCTGGATGACAACCGGCTGGTTTGCCGAGCCGATTGACCCGTTCGAAGCAATTGTGAGGTCGGCAGCCTGAATGTTGGCAGCCCCGTAGGCAAAGTAGAAGTTCGAGATCGACAGAGAACTGCCGATCGTTCCCGAGGTCGCTCCGGTGATCCCCAGCCAGGCAGTCTCGTTGTTTCCGAGGAGCGTCTGAAGATTGCTGAGGATGCTGGCACCGGACGCATAAACAGTCCCGGTGACGGTATCGATTAGCTGAACCGACAGAGTGTTGTCCTGGGCGTCGTAATCGAGGATCACCTGCACCGGATTGGGAGTGGCCGGCGAACCGACAAGTGCGTTCGACAGTTGATTGAAGGACTGCCCTCCTGAGCCAAACCCGACCTGGGCCAGTTCGGGTGTACTGCCAGCATTGGTGGCGGCGTACTGGATCTGCAAGGCGATCGAGTTCTGAATGGCTCCCGTACCACCATAACCAAGACTGCTGCCGGCGGCCCCGATGGCGGCGGTTCCCCGAGAGTCGTTCTGGAGGGTGAGTGTCAGCCCCAGACCAGCGGCATTGCCCGACGGGGTGATGATGAATCCGGTGGAGAAGGAATTCTGCCACAGAACGGGGTTGGGATACCAGGTGGCCGACGACTCGTTGGCGACCGTGCCATCGACAACCAGCAGGTTGGACTCGGTGGGATTGATGGCCGCCTGGATCTGCGCCGAACCGTTGGTGGTCCAGCCCGATCCCGTTCCACCGAATCCTCCCAGCGATCCCTGACTGGGCTGATCAGTAGCGATGATCGATCCGCCGGTTGTCAGGCTCACGCTGCCAGCCGCCTGGATTTCACCGACGGTGAGGGGGACTGCGATGGGTTGCGCCACCCAGATGGAACCGCCGCTGTAGAGGTTGATTTCAGCGTTCTCATCGAGCGAGAGCGTCAGGGGAGCGGCGCTGGTCCCGAGGTTGCCTCCCGCCGAGGCGGAGAGAGCCGTTCCCTGGATCTCGGACTGCGAATAGGCGGTGTACGAGAAATTCGAGATGGTCTGGGTGGCGGACAATTCTCCCGAGCCGCCGGTGAATCCGAGGAAGATGCCATTGGCACCAGCCAGGGCCCACAGATCGGCTGCCGCATTCCACCGGAAGGTCGCCCCCGTCACAGTGTCGGTCAGCGTGTAGTAAATGACCGAGTACTGCGGAACAAAGCTCAGGGTGACATCGACGGCATGTCCCTCGCCGATTTCGACAGGACTGAGCGAGGTGTAACTCGAGGTGCTCGAGCCAACGACTCCTCCCTGCGCGTTCTGGACTCCGTTTCCTCCCGACGGACCGCCGGCATAGATATCGAGAATGATCGCCACACTGTTGGCAATTCCCGAGTAACCCACACCGCTTCCCAGCCCTCCCAGAGCCTGCAGGCCCTGGGGTGAATTCTGAAGAACAAACGCAATTCCCTCGGCTCCATTGGCCTGTCCCTGGTAGGTGAAATTCACCTCAAATGGATTGGAGACCGAAATGGGGCTGGAGTACCACACAGCGGTGGCCGTATCTCCGATTCCCGACTGCGTAAGAGTCAGGACGCCATCGGTCACCGTGGGCGTGAAGTTTCCATTGCCAATCCCAACCCAGGAGTCCGGAGTCCCCACCGGAACACTGTTGAGCGGTCCGATCTCGGTGATCTGCCCCGGGGCCGGTGTCACCTCCATCGTGAGGGCGAAATTGGAGATGGACTGATTGGACGAGACCCCGCCATCAGCACCGGTGAATCCAATCCAACCGGTGGAACCGCCGAGAATCTGGGTGAGGTTGATGTTGGAGAAGGTGTTCGACCAGGACGCGGTGGACTGGGGATTGAGAAGCGACACGGTCAGGGACTGCGTCGACGCATCGTAGGTCACCGTGACCTCGATCGGCGCTCCCGAGTTGATCGAAACCGGCGACACGGACAGGTAATTCCCCAGATTGCCATTGGTGGCCACCTGCAGGGCATTCCCCCCTTGGCCATCACCGCCGTAGATGTCGAGTGCGACCGCCAGGCTGTTCCCAATGCCGGCGTACCCCAGTCCGCCACCCGGTGATCCAAGGGCGAACGGACCAGCACTCGAGTTCTGGATGACAAAGGCGGTGCCGTCCGCCCCGTTGATCATTCCGTTATAGGTGAAAGTGGCGGTGAAGCCATTCGTGATATTGACCGGCAGATCGTGCCACGCGGAACTGGCAGTATTGCCGTAGGCAACATCGGTCAGGTACAGAACATTTTTATTGACCTCGGCAGTAAACCCGGTCCCTCCCGAGTTGTTGGAGTTGATCGTCCAGCCAACACCGGAAGTTCCGAATCCAGACAACACGGCGGTCGACAGTGCATCGCTGGCCAAAGACTGGCTGAAGATTCCTCCCTGGGCCGTGAGGTCGATCTCTCCCGAACTCTGGATGTTTCCAAGCGTCAGGTCGTCCTGCACTTCCACCACGGCGATCTGGCTCGACTGCAGCACCGAGAGGCTTCCTCCCGGGGCGAGGTCAATAAAGAGGGGGACATCGAGTGGTGTCTGAATTCCCAGCGGTGTGGCGTTGGTGGGGACAGATCCGTAGCTGTAGGAAACCAGTTCGCCATTCGGGTACTGGGCCACCATCTCCACAGCGCCCCCCACGCCGTTGGCGAGAGTCAGAGCCGACTGGAGGTTGGTTGACAGCGAATTGTCGGCCAGGCCCTCGATCTCAATGACCGTGGGCGTCGCCACCTGTCCAATCGTTCCGGAGGCCGACAGAACAAGGTTCTGGGCGACAATCTGCGGGGTCACAACGGGCACCGACTGGCCCGGGATGGTCGGCGTGAGGGCATCGACCGCGAGCAGTCCCAGATCGGTGAAACCATAGCTGGCACCGTAGGTCAACTGGGCGGTCTGGTCGATGCTGGCGGCAAACTGGTACGCACTGGAGTAGGTATTGAATTGGGGCAGTTGCCACCAGTCCGGACCAAACACCAGGGGATTGGCGAACATGTTGACGGCGTTCTGCAGGATTCCGCTGGCGAATTGCAGCGTCTGGGCCGTGGTCGGGTTGGCGAGATTTTGCTCGACCGACGCGTGGAACTGATAGGTCAGCAGGGCACTGGCGGTCGGCACGTTGCTGACACTGAAGTTCTGTCCCGAGATGAGCCAGGGATTGCTGCCGGTTCCCTGGCCATAGACCGTGATGCGCCCCATTCCCGGCAGTGCATCGAGAGCATTCCAGATCATGTTGGCGTTGGCATTCCACGGCAGGGGAGCGGTTGTTTGCGGTACTCCTCCGAACGGGGTGAATGTGAGGGTGAAGGTCCCTCCCGTGGCGGAATTCACCGCCTGCAGGTTCGCACCGGCGGGAATTCCGACGAATCCTCCTCCTCCCTGCAGTCCTGCCGCATTGAGTGTGACTTGCAGTGCCGGGCCGACGACCTGCCAGGGATTGGCCGAGGTTCCCGAGCCGGTGACAGTCACCAAACCGGTGATGCAGTTGCCGTTGCTGTCGGTCAGTCCGTTGATCGCCGTGGCAATTTGGGTCGCGGAACTGTTCCAGGCCAGGGGGGCAGTCGTGGCGGTCGAACCGGCGATATTGGTGACCGTGAGAGTGAAAGTCCCTCCTGAGGCGGCGGTCCACAGAGGTGTTTCTCCGGCCCGCACTGGCTGCAGAGTGATGGTGCCGCCGGTGAGTCCCGCCGTGTTCACCACCAGGTTGTTGGAGGTGAGGGGAGCATTCTGCTGAATGTTCCAGTACTGGCTGTAGGACTGGTTGATCGTGTTCTCAAACGAATTGACCGTCGCGGCCGTCCCCTCGTTGGTCCCCTGGTCGATTTCACCGATCATTGTCTGCAGTTGCTGACCGGTCAGGACGTTCATCGGGATGTTGAGGTTGGTGAGTCCGCTGCCACTGAGGATCGAGCCCCCCGGAGCCTCCAGGCGGACTGTTCCCGAAGGAGACGAGATCGACTCCACCACCAGATTTCCCGTGGCCGCCTGGAGATTGATGTCTCCCGAAGCCGAGGCCGAGACACTTCCCGGATTGTGCGCCCCGAAGAACGCAACCGGCGTGATCTGGATCGGCAGCAGCTCGGTGCTGGTGCCGATCTGTCCGCCAGCCAGAGCAGTCCCGGCGGTGAGTTGGATGGTGTTTCCCTGGAGCAGCGACGTGCTTGAGGCGGCGAGTATGGAACCGCCGGCCGAAATCGAGATCGGGGCGGGCGAGGGGAGAACCAGGATCGAAAAGTCTGAGATGACCTGATTGGATCCGAGTGAACCGGTGCCCCCCGTAAAACCGATCCAGGCCGAACTTCCGGCGAGAATCTGCTGCAAATTGAATTGCTGGTAGGCGTGGGTGAAAGTCGTTCCCTCGAGTGGGTCCGTGAGGGTTTGAATGATCAGGTTTTGTGACGGGTTGAATGTCAGTGAGACATCGATGGGGTTTCCTGTGACCAGGTTGACAGATTCGGTCCACAACCAGGAGGGGGTGTTTCCGGCAGTCACCCAGGCGGTTCCCTCTTCCGTCCAGATGTCGAGCAACAGGGCGGCGCTGTTCTGGATGCCTGAATAGCCCAGGCCCATCCCCGCACTCCCCAGGGCCTTGAGACCCCGCGGATCGTTCTGGAATACCAGTGCCACCCCTTCGTCACCCGCCGGCTGCCCGGTGTAGGTGAAGTTGACCTGGAACGGAGCGGCGACCGGGACCGGAGAATTGAACCACAGCGCCGTGGCGGTGTTGGGGCTGCTGGTGGTGGTCAGCGGGAGCGTGTTGTTGGAGGTCAACTGCGGAGCGGCACCTGTTCCCGAGGTCACCCCCGTCCAGGCACCGGTCATCCCATTGAACCCCGCCGAAACGAGAGGTTGGAACTGGAAATTGGAGATCGTCTGGGTCGAGGTGACCCCGCCATCAGCCCCGGTGAAGCCCAGATAGGCGGTCGAGCCATTCACGAATTGCGCGAGATTCTGGTTGACAATCTCAGTCGAGAAGGACGCGCCTGTCACTGTATCGACCAGGGTGACGTTGATGGTCGACACGCCGGGATTGTAGATGAGCCCCACCTGAATGGGATGTCCACTGTTGAGGATGACCGGCGATGTCACCTCATAGGACCCCAGAGTGCCGTTCGTGGCCCACTGGAAGCCGGTCCCTTCGGCTCCATCCCCACCATAGATGTCGAGCGCCAGTGCGACGCTGTTGGCAATCCCGCTGTATCCCAAACCGCCCCCAGTCGCTCCGACGGCACCGGTGCCGCGGGGATCATTCTGCAGAACGAAAGCAATTCCGTCGGCACCATTGGCCTGACCGGTGTAGGTGAAGTTCACGGCAAAGGGCTGCGTGACCGGGACAGCGGTATCAAACCAGGCGGCATTGGAGGTGTTACCGGTCCCGGATTGGGTCAAGGTCAGAACATCACTCGTAATACTCGCGCTGTCACCCTCGCCGGTAGTCAGGATCCACCCTGTGCCATTCTGGTTGAATCCACTGAGCGGAAGCTGTCCCGGAGTGACCACCTGGGAGCTGATGTAACTGAAATTGGAAATCGTCTGAGTCGATGTCACACCACCATCGGCCCCCGTGAACCCGAGGTATGCGGCCGTTCCCCCCATGAGAAATGTCAGACCCGACGCCGGGATTGACTGGGTCACTGTTTCCTGGGTGACCTGATCAGTCAGCGAGACGGAGATGGCCGAAGCCATCGGGTCGTACTGCAAGAGTACGTCAATGGGATGTCCACTGTTCAGGGCGACTGGTGCCGCACTGGAGAGCGCGGGAATGGACCCATTCGAACCCAGGGCGAAGCCTGATCCCTGGACACCATCCTCTGCATAAATATCAAGAATCAGCGCGATACTCTTTCCAATCCCTGCATAGCCGACCCCACCTCCGACGGCTCCCAGCGCAGACGTTTCGGCAGCACTGTTCTGCAGAACCAGGGCGATCCCGTCGGCACCATTGGCCTCACCTGTGTAAGTGAAACTGACAGCGAAGGGTTGAGTGAGCGAGACCTTCTGGTCGTACCACCAGGCATTTGCGGTGTTGCCTGTTCCCGAGTGGGTCAGCGTCATGACATCATTCGCGATCGTCGAGACCCAGGCATTGTTCGACGCGTTGGTCCACCCGTTGCCATTCCCGCCAAATCCGGAAACAGACTTTCCGGGAAGCGTCGCCGTCGCGGCGAACTGGGTGGTGATCTGATCGACGACGATGGTCTCCGGTGCCGTGAGGAAGACTCCCTGGCTGGCGCTGGCGGACACAGCTCCGTTCCCCAGAAGGGCCAGATTCAACGGTTGTTCCGCCGAACCAAGGCTTCCCACAGTCGCGGGGGCGTTGAAGGTCGCAGCCGGGATTGCTGTCGAGGGGGAGTTCTGCAACAGGGATCCGAGCACATTGAAACTGAGGCTGCCGGGGATCATGACCGTTCCCCCCAGTGTCAGGTTGGCATTGGAGGAGACCTGCAGCGACCCGTTTGTCAGACCGCCGAAATTGATCGTCACAGGGTTGTCGGCGACGACCGAGCTCCTGGCTGTCAATGTGATGTCGTAGGGATAGACATAGGTCTGGGTAAAAGGATTATCGAAGTCGTAGTTGCCGTGATAGATAATTCCCACCTCGTACTGTTGATTGATCGTAGCGCTGACCGTTTCCATGAACAGCCAGGGCTGTGGCGTGGAAGGCACAGTCAACTGCCCCACCGAGGCGACGTAGGGAGCTTCCGTGGTTCCGCTGGTGAAACTCCACACGCTGCCATAGTTGTAATCGAGATCGCTGTTTTGCGAGGGGATCCCCCAGTTGTCCGTGTTGGGGACATTTCCCGGCCGTGTCAGATCCGCTGTGTTGTTCCAGGTGTAGACGAGATTCTCAGCCGGCCTAAAGGTCGTGGAGGTTCCCGCGACCGTGGAGCTGGGGGGCGATGCTGTCGTCACCTGATTGATGGCGCCGGTATAGACCTGGATCTCTCCACCCGGGGCATAGGTGTAGATGCTGGTCGTCTGCTGGAAAGTGTCGTTGATGATCACGGTCCCCTGCAGACTGGCCGCGCCGGCGTGCAGTCCCGACAAAACCACCGGGAAGCCAGTGTAGTTGTTCACATAGCTGGTTCCTGGGCCGCCGGACACGTTGATCGCCGAGCCCTGCAAGCTCGACATAATCTGCCCCGTGAGGATCACCTCGACATTGGCTGTGCCCAGCAGAACCGGGTCCACCGTAATCTCACCAGTGAGACAGTTGAATGAAGCCGAAACTCCGGCGGTCAGCTCGGCAGCCGGTATGACGTAAATGGGCGAGACTGTGAGTGGATTGGCCTGATAACTTGCCTGGTATGCCTGAAGCAGCTCTCCGAGGTGGGCTCCCAAAGTCAGGGCGAGGTTCCCCTGACGCCCCACGTTGAGCTGGGCATTGAGGTCAATAATGTTGGCCGTGATGCTGACCGCGGCCGCGGTGATGCCCCCGTCGAGTGCGTTGCTCACAGCACTGGGAACACTGTTCCCTTGGGCTGCCAAGGGAAGATTGGGCATGATCAACGGCAAATAGCCCATGTTGTAATCACTTCCGCCGGAGCCCAGCAGATACGCCAGTTGCGCATCAGTTCCCGTGATCATGTTGTTCGAGCCGAGATTC
The DNA here is from genome assembly GCA_046339535.1 of Planctomycetaceae bacterium. GTDB lineage: Bacteria > Planctomycetota > Planctomycetia > Planctomycetales > Planctomycetaceae > UBA10511. The sequence goes on from JBKDUK010000318.1 coordinate 8,723, forward strand.
GTCTGTTCGATGGCATAGTTCCGGCTGTCGTCATTGCCATAACCCCACAGATAGGGCATCGCGTCACCGAAGTAGACATACGAGGTCGCGGTGGGCGAATTGACGGGACCGACGACCGACTGAGAGACCAGATCCCAGGCATTCAGGTAGCTGCCATTGGGATTGAACTTCGCATTGACCGCCGTCGTGACCGCGAGATAGGGGTTGTAGGTCACCCCCGATCCGGCTGCGACCAGTCCGGGCAGGAAGAATGAGGTCGGGACGGGAATCGTCTGGTTGGTTTGACTGTTTTGTGAATTGCCTGAGGTGAAGCTGGAATTGCTGGCTGCCGTTTGTGCCCAGGCGTCGGCAATGTTTCCCCCAATGCCTGTGTAGGGAGAGGATGTGACAGTCAGGACGCCATTGGGGACCGTGATTTCGACCCCCATGGCATTGAGCCCCGCCTGTTGCACGACTGAGCCATTGGCCACACTGAGAATGATGTCGCCCGTCGCGTTGATAATCGGGTTGGTGATGAACAGGGAGGGACCGTAGCCATTTGTGGTGGTCCCCACAGGCGCCGACTCCGTCAGAGAAACGGTCACGGTGGGAGTCTTGATGCCTGTGGCGAATGGATTCAGGGACAAGGCGGGAGCATCGGCGGCGGTCGCCGATCCGGTAAAGACGACCTCTCCCGTCCCGATCCCGGAGATGACATTGAGTCCGTCGAGGACCAGGTACATCGCTGAGTCATTGGTGATCGTCACCTCGGGTATGTTGGCGGAGACCGTTCCCGTTCCCTGCAGATTCCCGGTGGCAATCACCACCTGCCCGCCAGACACCTGCAGTCCACTCAGCTGCAGGGTCGACACACCACTGCTTGAGATCGTGGGAGAGATCAGGGCAAGTGTTGTCGCATCGAGGCCGGTCAACAATGACTGCGGATTGAAACCCGGATCATAAACCGCAGTGAACGGCAGGAATGGCGCGGAAGGGACGTTGGGTGAAGTCCCGGGGGCGATGTTGCCGTTGGTCGTCCCTGTCAGCCCCGGAGCGAGCACCGCATTCGCGGTCTGTCCATTGACCGTGAATTGTCCGGCCGAACTGCCCGCAGGGATGACAATTTCGAGAGTGTCTGTTGAACCGGCTTCGACCGTACCATCGATCGTGAGGGTGCCTGTGATGTTTTCGGTCGTCGTTCCCCCCGGGTGGCTCTTGATGCCATCGTGGTTTTCGAGGCCGGTGGCTGTCGTGAATGTTGGCAGAGGAGATGCCGAGAGTGAAACTCCCTGTTGGGAAGTGATTGTGCTGTTCTCCTCCAGCGTGATGACCCCGGCGGAGATCACCTGCGCGGATGACTGCGCGTCGGCGATCGGTGTGACCGAGACGTTGCGGGCGTAGGTGTTGGTCGTCGCGGAGAGCAGGCTGCCGACGTTCAGCAGTGGGGAACTGCTGGTGGAGAGCACCACCGATTGCCCGCTCAGATTCGCCTCGCTGCCAACCGTGATGGCGGGATTGACCGAGAACGAATTCGTGGCGGCGGCATAGGCATTGCCGCCGCTCAGACCATAGATATCGCAACTGGCCGACGCCACACCAGCCACATTGGAGACTATCCCCAGCCCAAGATTGCCGATGGGTGCACTGAGAGTGGCCCCATCACCCACGGCGATCGTGGGATTGAACGTCAGGCTCTGGTTGGCCTGCGTGTTGGTGATCTCAACGATGCCCCCGGTTGTGAGCGATGCCCCTTCATTGAGATTGGCAAGGGCCATGGCGGCCAACTGTACGCCAGCCGCCCCACCACCGCTGATCTTCGTCTGGCTGCCGATGAGGACGTTGATCCCGGACTCGAAACCGGTGTTGATCTCCACGGCATTACCGTTGATCGTCCCACCCGCCCCCCCCTTGGCCGTCGAATTCCCCGCGTAACCGTCCGATGCGACTACCTGGACACCCAGCGATCCGGAAAGACTCGCGCCGTTCGTGACCTGCGAAGTGACATTCGCGAGACCATTGTTGACGAGCACCGTCCCGCTTCCGCCCAGCCCCGCGATATTGACCGAATCACTGTGACCCGTGAATGAACTTTGGTTGCTGCTGCGGATCTGAAGCATGCCCGCCGCGGACAGCAAGCCTCCGTTCACTGTGGCGGTCACGGTCGGATTGTTGTTGGTTGTGGCCTGGGACGCATCGCCACTGAGGATTCCACCGCTACCAGCTTCACTCTCGGCGACCAGCGTGTTGGTCGATTCGGCCTGAATCTGGATACCCCCCTGGGTGGACGTCAGAGAGATCCCCTCCACTGTCGCGGAGACGACGGGCGACACACCGGCGGTGGCGAGATAGGCACCGGCACCAGCCAAACCCAGCTCCAGATCGGGAACATCGGTCCCGTTGGAGGACGTCACTTCGTTGGTTGAGGTGGCGGTAATGGCCACCGAGCCAGGGATGGACAGGGCCGCACTGCTGCCCGGAGCCAGCAACCCGGCTGTCACCGTTTCGGATACATAGGAACTGAGCTGCACCCCGCTGCCCGAAACCACTCCCACAGTCAGCGAATATCCGCTGGTATCGACCGACTGGTTGGTGGTCGCGCCAATCGACAGGCTGGTGATTCCGAGTGGCGTCGGAGACTCCGTCGATACCGACGTTGGCACCATGGGGGTCATCGACGCGGTGGTTGATCCACCGCGCGTTGCATTCCCCAGAAAAACTCCAATCGAACCGAGCCCGAGGGAACCCCCCTCGGTGTCGGCGGAGAGCGAGTCCGCGCTGTTGGAGACGATACTCAGGGCCCCCACTCCGCTGAAGGTCGTGCCGAGCACCTGCGCCGTGTAGTTGGCGAGATCGTTGATCGTGGAGTTGGAGCCTGCTCCGGCTCCTCCCAAGCTGATGGAGGCGGAGGTAGCAACCGTACAGACCGCAAGATTGGACTCGGACTGCGTGGCGACCGATACGCCGGTGCCGTTGGTCTTGATCGTGGCACCATTGATCTCGGCCACAACATTGGTCGAGTCAGTGATGGTCCCGAGGGAGACGCCAATCGAGGCCCCAAACTGGGCGCCGGAGAGCGCTCCCGAGCCGATGGTGGAATTCACCGTGGGCTGATAGGAGGTTGAGACGGTAACACCGGCGGTGGATGGAGTGGCGGCCGCCATTGAGGAATTGAGATTGGTCCCGGACTCGATCCCCGCGAGAACCGCGGCGGGGGAGCCGGCTCCCAGATTGACGACGGCATTCGCACCCGCCCCGGCACCGGCCGCAGACGGGCCGGCCTTGATTGCTGCAGCCACTGCCACAGCAAGGGCTTGCAGTTCCGGAGTCGAGGCGGCCGAGACGGTCACGGGACCGGCCGCTGCGATCGTGGTGGCCGCAGTGGTGATTCCCGCAACGGGCTCCAAGGTTCCGAGCCAGGCCTGGGTGGTGTTGGAGACGGTATTGGTGGCATAGACGACACCGGCGGCGAGCGCCGCGCCCTGTCCGACAGACACAGCAAGCGAACCGGCGCCTGACTGCACGGTGATATTCGCGCTGTCGGTGGCCGTCACCGTGAGAGTCGAAGCAGGATTCTGACCCGCCGTGATTTGCCCCCCCGTGATGTTGGCCTGGGTCGTGTTGGTCACATTGTTGTACGCCGCCGCCCCCGAACCGGCACCGCTGTTGCTGGATTGTCCACTCGCTACCGAGACACCCAGGGCCACTCCAAAGCCAATCGACTGGATCGTCGTGTCCGACACGGACGTGACGGACAGGTCACCACTTGTGTTGACTTTGGAATCACAGATCTCCGCCTGTACGGTGTTGGAAACATCATTGGTTCCCACACCGGCCCCGATCGCGATACTCTCGGCGCTCTGGGTGCTGTAGGCGACTGCCAGTCCCACCCCACCGGCGTTGGAATAGATGGACGAATCGTCGTTCGCCGAGACTGTCAATGGCCCGCAGTCGACAGTCGCATCATCCTGGACCGCCGCAACAACAGTGAAGTCGACCGTGTTGTAGATTCCCGCGCCCGCACCGGCCCCGGCGAGGCTGAATTTGCTGTTTCCCTGAGAGGTGTTGGCTGCGACCGCGAGACTGCCCGCCACAGCCACGGCAAATGCATTCCCGTGATCACCTCCCGATTCCAGGGCCGCGTCGACAGTCACCGCACCGCCTGGGGCGGTCGTGACCGTTGCATTGTCAATGCTGGCCGTCACGTCACCCCCGACCGTATTCTCGGCAATCGACACACCGACCGACAGGTCGACCCTCGAAGTGAGTCCGAAAGTGATCGCGAGCGCCCCGGCTCCGGCGACAGCCGATGTCCCCTCCGTGGCACTGATCGAAACCGAGGTCGGATTGGACACGCTGCTGCTCGAGTCCACCGTCGACGTCACATCGGAGGTGACCGAGTTCATCGCGCCAGAGCCAGCGCCGGCCAGATCGACAGGCACACTGCTGGTCTGTGACGGAGTGAAGACACCCGCGACGCCGACGGCGACTGCCTTCACGTCAGCATCACCGGTGGCATTGATGATCAAACCCCCGGCATTCATTTCAGGGAAGGTGACAACGGCACTGTCTGTCACGAGAGCCGAAGTCCCGAGAGTCACTTCGTTGTGAGCCATGGCCGCGCCCACCGAGACCGCAACTCCTTCAGGATTGGTAGCCCCCACTGCTCCAGCGACCGCAAGTCCACCCGCCCAAGCCAGTACTGTCGTGGAATTCAGCGCGGCGATATTGATGTCTCCGGCCCCGGTCAGGGTCGTTGTCCCACCCGAAAGTTGCGCGAGCACAGTCTCGAAGACCATGTTGCCCGACAGCGCCCCGACACCGCTGCCGTCGACCAGTGTCGAATTCGCCGAGCCAGAACCCGCACCCGCCGCTGTGCCGGCCGTCGCCTCCACCGTCGATGAAGCCGTGATGGACAGGGCGTTCGACGTCGTGTTGGCTGACGTGAGAGAGAGCGTCGAATTGACCACTTCGGCCGTAACCGTATTCTGGCTCTGCGAACTGCCAACATAGTTCTTCGCCACCGACGCTCCAACGGCAACCGAGATCTGGGATTCACCCTCACCAGACTTTGAAAGCTGGATCGCGAGGGAGCCAGCGACGGATTCAAACGAGGTGGAGTCCGTTGCGGCCACAGACAGCGCCGACGCCAGGATGTTGCTGTCGCAGACCGTCGCGGTCACCGTGCTCTCAATCCAGTTCCCCGTCCCCGACCCAGCCCCCGACAATTCGATCAGATTCGAATTCGTCGTGGAGATTGAACCGCTGACGCCGATGGCATAGGCGGTGATGGCCAGATCGGCTTCCGCGGTCACCTCGACGTTGCCGGCCGCCTCGACTGTCGCCTGATCGATCGCCGCACCAACCGTACTGGAAATCGAGTTGGCCGCCGCCGCCGCCCCGGCGGAGAGGTTCGTGACATCGCTTGAATACTTGGGAGAAAAGCCAATGGCGACCTGACCGGCCCCCGCCCCGATGGTGGACGTGTCGCAGGCTGAAACAGAGACCCCCTGTGAAGCGGTGACTGTCGGGCCTTGAAGCGGGGATCCGGCGATCTGAGCGGTCGTTGTGCTGTTGATGGTATTGATGGTCCAGGCGGCACCTCCAGCGATCGAACCGGACCCTTCGCCACCGGCGGCGGCGGTGCCAATGAGGCGGTCGTTCGTCGCCGTCACATTCAGGCTGTTGGCCGAGACACTGGAACCACACACCTCGCTTGTGATGGCACCGGTGAATCCGTTGTTGGTTGTCGCCGCGCCGATTGCGGCCTGCACTGTGGACGCATTGTCCGTGCCGTTTGGCAGAGAAATGGAGAGATTCCCGGCCGCTGAAACGATGGTGGAATTGTCGAATGCATCGACCACAACATTCCCGGAAGTTGTGACCGTCGAGTTGTTTGTGATCTGCGCCGTGAAATCCCACGTCCCGATGTTGTTGTTGACCAGAGACAGCTCTCCCGTGATTGCCGATTTGGAACCCGCGGCTCCAATTGCGAAGGAGTAGATGTTGTTTCCAGTGTAATTCGGCAGATTGAGGGAACCGAATTGGTTGACCGTATCCTGATTGCCCGGAGGCGGCGATCCCGCGCTGGCATTCAGCTGAACGTCTCCCTGCAGCAGTTGCACATCGGAGTCGTCGATCTCGGCATTCGCACTCGCGCTGACGTCGACGTTTACGACAGCGAGACCAGCCGAGAGATAATTTTGCCCTGTCAGCGATTTGGAAATCATGACATTCCCCGCCACCGACAGGATGAGTGGAGAAAGTGTGGCCACCACCGACAACCCCGCGTTCGATGACTGCGAAGTGCTCGTAATCGTCGAGTTTTGCGAGATTTTCGCCTCCACCGTGGAGCTGATCTGCACGTCGGCGAATTGCCCGGCGATACTGAAGCCCCCCTGCTTGGCCGCAATGCCGGCGGCAAACGACAAAGCCGTCAGGTTTTGGTCGGCGGCCAGGGAAATTGACCCGCTGGACTGTTGGAGGTGGGAATGGGAGACCTCGACCTGAGGATTGACCGTGACATTGTTGATCGCGCCAGCCAAACCCACTCCAGCGGTGAATTTTCCAACATTCGTACCTCCAGCGAAACCAGGAAGCGCGAGAGTGCCCGCAATGACGAGGCTGGTGCTGTTGTCAATGGCCGACATGTCGATGTCGCCGAGTTGGATACCGGAGACATTCGTGACGGATACCAATGGCTCCAGCACTGCATAGTTGTAGGCGATCGACCCTGAGATCGTGAGTGACGACGAAGAAAGTTGTTGTCCCAGCGCGGTGGCTTGCCCCTGCCCACCTGCCGATGCGGCGATCATGAACAGGTCAGTGGTTGCGGACAGATCCAGGGCGAGCTGTGTCAGCTGGATGCCGTTCAATATGGAATTCACAGTCGATGTGACATAGTTGAGAGAGACTGACCCCTGGAGTCCGAATGAGACGGATTCGGAACTGCCGCTCTGGGAAGTGTATCCGCCCGAGAGGGCCCACAGATTGGTCGCGTCCGATGAGACGACCGAGAGCGTAGCGCCACTTTGCGTGGATGAAAGTGCACCTTGATCAGCGATGATGGCCTCGACCCGGTCCCCCAGAAGATTCATCGAGAAGTCGCCGGAAACAGCCATTCCGAAAGTGCTCTCGGGATTGTTCGCGGCATTCGCGTTGTTGGCGACCTGTTGCCCAACCTGGGGGGCTCCACCCGGCATTTTCTCCGTGGCCAGGGCAATCGCCAGCAGTAATCCGTCCGCCGTGGCGGAAAGGTTGATATCGCCGGCGGACACGATCGTTGAATTCTGCCAGGGATCGCCGGGATTGGTCCCAATCTGTGCGATGACGGTACGATTGTCGGCGAGGTTGAGGGCCGCGCTGACGCCAACCCCATCGGCATCGTCGGCCATGTAGTCCCCAACACCATTAATCAGGAACAGCCAGTCATTCGCCGAGACATTGACAGCGGCGACGGTTCCATTCGTCGGTTGAACAGTCAATTCCGAACCTGGAATGGGAACGATGGCGGCTACGGTTTCCTGGGCCTGGATGTCAAAGACATTCGCTGCCCCAGACAGGCCAAGGTTTTGTGCATCAGATCCTGCAAAGGCGAGTTGGATCGCAAACACATTGGTTTCGGCAGAGACATTGAGTCCTGACCCGGCCACATTATTGCCATAGTTGATGATTGTGGGGCTGTTGGAGGGAGTTGCCGGATTGACAAGGTCGGTTGACCCGATCAGGGCCTGCGTGGAGGTGGAGAGCTTGTAGACGCCGACGCAGGCACCATAGCTGTTGGTCCCCTGTGGAAGATTGACTGCGGCTTCGTGCGCACCATGGTGGTGTCTCATGGAGGCCAGAAGGTCATAACTCCAGTTGAGTTCCACCATGCCCGTGAAAGCTGCGTTGAAGAAGTCGGTCTCCGCGGAGACTGACACCGGCTGTTGGGTCGGGACCGTTGGAAGTGTCGGATTGAGCGTGTTGATTTGCGCGCCCGCCTCGATCTGGGCGACGTTTGTGGTGTCGACAAAGCAAAGCATCAGACTGGCGCTGAGGGTCGTATTCGCAGCCCAGTCACTTTGACTGCTCTGACCAGACGCATTGGTCCATTGGTTTGCGGCCAGGGAATCAATCCCGAGACTGCCGTCCCCAAACGCTGCAAAAAAGTCAAGCGTGTCGTCCAGGAAATAGTGACCGATCTGGGCCCCCAGGCTGGCATCGGGATCGGTGCTGTCGGCCTGCTGCAACAGCCATTTTGTCTGCAGGGGGTAGGTGACCGTCGAATTCACTGAAACACCTGCTCCGCCGGTGACCAGTGCTCCCCCATGAATGATCGCCTGGCAGGTGTTGTCCGCGAAGGTGAGATTGAGTCCGACATTGATCGTGGATCCGATTTGCCCCAGCACCGCAGAAAACGCTTCGACGCTTCCGTGCAATTCGTTTTCAATTGTTGCGGTGACTGCCACCGATCCGGCCGTCAGCAGCCGGGCCGTCGGCCCAACGACCGCCAGAACACTGCGATTGGCAACCTTCAGCGAAGTGGACGCCGACACCAACCGCTCCCCAGGACGATTCAATGGCAAACCGCTGATTCTCATTTGGGGGTTATTCATGAGACCTGAGAAACCCTGCGACACGGAGGGCAGTCCCGAGGTAGCCAGCAGTGGAAACTGCTGGACACGTTGTTCAAAACGTGGAAGTCCCCCGAGTTGCGTGTACACATCGCTGCTGTCGCTTGCCAGCAAACTGGCTGTGATGCTGATTCCGGAGCCGGCGAAGGGGGAGGTGAGGGACTGATTCGTGCCAAACATCCCACCGCTGGTGATTTGACCCAGAGACACAATTGTGTCCAGCGGCGCCGGCACCAAAGGAGACACTTGCGCTGACAGCAGGCTTGTGGCCAGTTGCAGGCTCAATTGCCCAGGAAACGGTTGATCGGCCAGCGGAACGGCGTAATAGGTGGTTCCATTCAGCAGTCCCAGCGTGCTGACACCCCATCCATCCTGGAATATGACGGGGGAACCAGTTACGAGTGAATCTCCCGCAGTCTGGATCACCCAGGGATCTTCGACCGATCCCGAACCGGAAACCCAGGCGGCCACGCCCGGCAGCGCATTCAGGGCATTCGCCACCTCATCGGCCGAGGCATTCCAGGCAATACCGAGGGTTGTTTGGCAGACCCCACTGAAATCAACTGCGAGGAAGAACATGCCTCCCGTGGCGGTACTGCTGATTGCCACCTGTGTCGAAATGATACTTTGCGTGAAACTGCTCGCAGCGCCGGCTTGTGTCAGGGAGAGATTCGTGATCTCCAGCCCATCCATTCCCTCCCCAACAATGTTCCAGGGGTTGTCTGCAGTCCCTTGACCCGTCACCGTGACTGAGTATCCGAGGTTTTGCAACGCCAATTGCAGATCTGCGGCTGTCGCGTTGTAGGGAAGCGGAACTGTCGCCAGGGCACCTGTTGCCAGCGGGGTCACAACCAGGCTGAAATTCCCCGAATTGGCGTCGGTCCACAACTGACTCCCAGGCAGCATTTGCGCACTGACGTTGCCGGTCGCCACAGTCAGCGAAGAGGGATCTACTGTCGCTGTCGCCGAACCGATGTCAATCACCCACGGATCGTCGGCGGTACCCCCACCGGATACGGTGGGATTGAGTCCCTGGAGACTGTAAAGCGCCTGCTGGACTTCTGCGGCTGTCGCGTCCCAGCTGATCGGGGCAGTGGTCTGCTGCAATCCACCGCTGGAACTCACCGAGATCGTGAAGGTGCCTCCGGTGGCATCGGTCCATAATTGCCAGCCTGGTGTCAAGGTCGTGTCGGCTGTGATGGACGCACTCGAGAGCCCGGTATCGTCAGTCTGCAACGAAGTGATATTGGACGCGACAATCATCCATGGGCTGACCTGGGTCCCAAGTCCCGAGACCGAGACGCCAGCCAACTCCGGCAGTGCCATCAGGGCGGCCTGCAGGTCGGACGGGGCGATGTTGTACGCGAGGGGGGCCGTCGTCACGCTGGTTCCGTCCGTCAGGTTGACGGTCAGCAGGAACGATCCTCCGGTCGCTGTATTGAAGAGGCTCGCAGTTCCCGCAGGGAGCGTGAGAAGACTGAGTGTCCCACCGGTCAATCCCGAGGAATCGGCGACGGTCACCGGGAGCGTCGTGGGAAGCATTACGGTCAGGATGTCGTTCGTACGATCGATCGCACTGATCGTATACGAATTCCCATTCATGTCTTGCAGCGACTGCTGGAATGACCAGCTGAGGGCGGGGGACTGCACCTCCTGGATCGACCGCAAGGCCATGACATACTGGGGAAGACTGGAGACCAACTGGCTGTTGGTCTGGTTGTAGAGGTAGTAGGTCGCCCCATCCGTCAAACCGAAAATGGGCTTTCCGGGCACCTCGTTGTAGACGACGGGAGTTCCATCCGCGATTCCCGGAGCGGTGTCGAAGATGACCCCCCCTCCCGACTGGAAGCTGCTGACGGTGGCGTTGTAGGTGGGAGCGATGACCCAGGGATCGGCTGCTGTTCCCGAGCCACTGACCGAGACGAGCACACCGGACACAACACCAATCGCATCGGCAATGTCATCAGGGCTGGCGTCATAGTCGAGTTCCGCGGTCGTGAGGGTCTGTCCATTGACCGTCAGATTGAGGGCGAATGTGCCGCCAGCGGCATCATTGGAAACCTGCTGCGACAGCGGGCTTTGCAGCGTTGAACTGCCGCTGACGAGGGAATCGCTGACTCCGGTCACCAGCAGCGAATTGAATCCCGACGGAAGAGAAATCTGCCAGGGTGAGGCAGGTGTACCGGCCCCGGATACGATGCAGGTCGCTCCCGATGCGGTCTGAATGGCCGCGGCGATTTCGGCGGCTGAGGCATTGTAGGGAAGGCTTGCCGTTGTGGAGGAGAACCCTCCGCTGGCCAGCGACAGCGTGAAGCTCCCTCCCGAAGCGTTGTTCGACAGTGCCTGAACCGGATTCTGCAGGGTGGAACTGCCCCCGCTGAGCGAGTCGGTTACTGAGGAGATCAGCAGCAAGGTGCTCGCCAGGGGTTGTCCGTTTGGTGCCATCAGCGTCGGAACGGCCGACTGAATCACCGGGTTGGCGGCCTCAGCCTGCGACTGCGATACCGCCAACTGAATCACTCCAGGATTGGCGGGGTCGACGATCGCATAGTAGGTCGCGCCATCGGTCAGCCCCGAGACCATGGTTCCAATCGCCTGGTGGTAGACCAGAGGCATTGCGTTGGTCATTCCCGCGACGAGCGCGGACTGATCCTGCGTGGGATAGGGAACCTGCCCCTGACCCGTGCCCTGGCTGGGAGCATTCAAGTCCACCGAACCACTGGCCGTGTCGAAAGCGTAGACCTGATAGATATTGTTGTTGGAGTCGGAAAAGAACGGATTGCTGTTGAGGTCGACCACTTCCCCGTTCGAATCGAGAAGCTGGATCGTAAACGGAGTCAGGAGGTCCGTCGAGGAGTTGACCACCTGAACCGTGTAGGATCCGGCAGGGAGTGCTCCGATGAGGTTTCCACTGGTGTCGTTGTAGCCGAGGTACTGACCTGGCGCAGGTGTGTACTGGACCACGTTGCCGGTCGTAAACAATGGAAATCCAGCGGACCCTTGGGAATATCCGAATGCCAGTGTATCGCTCAAGGCATTGACCTGCGTCACCGGCAGGGATTGCAGCATGCCGGAAACCTGCAGTGTCGGATATCCCGCTCCGAAGGAGATTGCCTGCGTGAGATTGGCGTTGGCCCTGGATGTGGCCAGTTGGAGATTGTTCGGTTGACTGGGGTTTACAATCGCAAAATAAGTCGCCCCATTCACCAAGCCGGGAATCGGTTGTCCTCCAGCACCGACGGAGTAGATGACGGGATCACCGGTCTGGAAGGTCACTGGACTCGCAAATACCAGTGAATTCCCCTGAAAATCGACAGTGAAGTCCGGATTGAAAACCAGGGTCGCCGCAGGTGTGGTGTTGGCGGCGGTAATCTGGCCATCAACCTGGGCAAGGACATCGGCGTCGCTGTACGTCACGGCCAGGCTGATGCCTGTGTTCCCGCGAAGGTAGGAGGTCGAATTGGCCTGCGCGTCGGAATTCTGGATGGCCGTCGCGGTGACTGCAACGCTGGAGTTATTGGAGATGATCGATGCACCGGCATCCACGATGGCATGGGAGACAGTGCGGTTAAAGGTTGTTGCACTGTCGATCTCCAAAAGGTTTTGATAGCCCTCCAGAACGCCGTCCTTGTAATTCACCGCCATGTCTTTTGAGGCACGAATTGTTTGTGCCAACATACTGGTGGTATTGACGGCATTGGAAGATACGATGACTCCTTGCTGGGCAGTGATCGTCGTATCACTCGAGATCTCCGTCACAGCCCACGAATCCGCATAACTCAATCCCGCAGCGAAACCCCTGTCGAACTTCGGGTTGATCAAGGAAATGAAACTGGCTGCGCCCGCGGCATAACCGGAGGCATCAGCACTGATATTGACCGAGCCACTGCTGTTGATGGTCGCGCCTCCAGTCGTAATCGAGGCGGTGGGCTGCCGGATTGCCACAGACAGTGGGAGTGATACAAAGGGCATAAATGAGAAGAACTGATTGAAGGCAGCGTTGACTACCTGCCCGACGACCGGGACGGCAGTTGCTTCGTCATACCAGTCAAAATCATCACCGGCGAACGCGTTGAGATTGATGTCGCCTCCTGTGATGGTGACGTTACTGCCGATCGTGATGGAGGCGTCGACAGTCAGGCTCAGCAAGTCAAAGATTCCCAAAGGATTGTCGGGGATCGTGGATGTGAGGCTGAGGTTGCACCCATCCAAGGTGATGGATCCATCGCCGGAGGATGTACTTCCCATGGCCGAAAGCGTGACGTTCGATTGGATGACAATCTGCGGAGCACTCAACAGAATGTTGCCCGCCACGCCAGTCGACGACGAACTATTCAAGATGACACCGGAGGCAATGGTGATGCAATCGGGGTCTGTCAGGACAATATCCGCGCCGTTGGAGAAAATGTTCGCCGTAATCGTCGTCGTCAACAACACCCGCTCTTCCAGCGCCAGCACCGGGGAGGCGATCCAGGTCTGCGTCTGAGCCGGGACCGACTGCCGCGCGTTCAAAAACCGCCGCCCCCAGCGTCCCGGCTTCCGCTGGTGCCGCAACTCCTGAGCGCGAGCCACCAGATGACGCCAGAGACGCAACAAGCCGCGACGGTCAAAACGAAACAGGTTCATGGAGCCAATCCCAGGAGTGTTCTGGTGTCAGCGCTGTCAGAAATGAATGACAGACGTCCACCTTGGATGGACGAGATTGGAAACCTCGCCTCACCTATAAAAACACCGTTTGGATTGGGCGCGCCACCCGGAAAAAATTTCCCCCCCCTGAGACAGCCTGCGGTTTCGCTTTCCGTCCTGCGAAGATTCCATGCCGAAATCGGTCAAACTCAGTCGACACGTTTTGGCAGCGTTTCCCTGGAATTTCCCGTATTCCCTTTTGCCACACAACGTTCCGCGACTCACGACAGACGTCACAACGGGACCAATCCCGCTGTCCCCCCACCACGAACCCGCCCCTCCCAACGACAGGCCATGGTCGCTGGCTGTTGCACAGCCCCCGGCGGCACAGGCGCAGGTTGACCGCCGTCTTTCCCCGGCCCCGTCTCTGGTTGGTGGAAAGTTTGCGAGGCGTCGCTGGCTTGATTGACAGAGACTGCTGCCGCCTCGGACTCACGCCCCTCCCGCAGGCGGGTTGCCCCCCGGCCGCTCTCTCCGGACCAGGGGAATCACGCGGTGTCGCGGCTCGATCCAGATTCGTGTGGCTTCGCGCAGGTGGTCCATCACAACCGGGTTCCCGGCCACCCGAGCCCGTCACCGCCTCTTGCCAGACGCTGGACGTCACGTCCCCCGGGTTCGACCGTCCTGTCGGCAACCCCCGACCGGTGTCTGAGGGGCAGAGGCCCTGTATACTAGATTTTCGCGGCGAAGGGCGTTTTCCCCCTTCCGCGAGCTGATGATCCCCGCCTGATCCGTCCCCGTTCATGCCCAGCGTCGAACAGCCAGCGAACCGTCCCGTGTCATTCCAGCGGCACCTGCGGCGGATGCGGCGTCTGGCCCTCCTTCCCTGGCCCTGTCTGTGGTCGGTGGGAAATTTCCTGTGCCGCAATCGCTGGGGTCGCCGCTGCATCACGTGGCGATCTCGCACTCTGCGCCCCTTCCTGCGGGTTTCCGGGCAACTGTTTGCCGCGATGGGACTGCCGCCGGACCGGATGAACCTCGAGTCCACGCGGGTCTATCAGAACGGCCTGTTTCAGCCCCTCCTGCTGGCGCGGCTGGCCACATTGTCCCCGGAACAGGAAACGGAGCAGTTTGAAGTGCGTGGCCTGGAACACCTCGCAGAGGAACAATCGGCGAGGCGTCCCGTGATCCTCGGGGGGAGCCATTTCGGAGTCAATCGGCTGTTCCCCTTGTGGCTGGCACGCTGCGGGGTGGAGGTACTGTCTCTTGAGAGTCAGGACCAGTTGGAGATGATGGGAGTGACCAAACCCGCCACCCTCACGTCGGTCGAGACCGGGACGGGGTTCAAGGCGCAGGCCACCGTGCTGGCCCTCCGGCACCTGCAGGCCAAGGGCTGTCTGCATCTGACCGGGGACCGGCAAAAGGAGAAAGATGATCAACGCAGCATCCAGCGCACCTTTCATGGCATCACGCGGCAGTACCCCCAGGGAATGGCAAATCTTGCGCTGATGGGCGGAGCCGCCATCCTCCCCTATTTCTGCACCCTGCAGCCCGGGGGACGGGTGCGAATTGACATCCACCCCCCCATTCGGCCTCCTGTTCCCCCCGCCCCCGCGGGCTCTCCCGAGCGGGAGGCCCAGATCGCAGACCTTGTCCACCGGTTTGCCGCCGTGTTGGAAGGGGAGATCGAACAGACTCCCGGGAACCAGCGCTGGACGTGAACCGGCCCCTCGGGCGGTCATCGTCGACATCCCACGGAGCCCCCGTCGGAAAAACAAAACAGCCCGGAGATCGCTGGCGATCTGCGGGCTGTCTCGAGTTGCGTCGCGGTGTTGGTTACGCCACCGGTTCGGGCTGGGGAGTCCGAACCCGGGCCAACATCCGCCGCATGGTCAGCACCGCCTCGGAAGGCTGGTGCGCGGGATACACCCGGCCGGCGAAGCAGTCGGTGATCTCTCCCTTGTGACTCTTGTGGGCCATCATCTGGAAGGCCAACGGGTATTCCCAGAAGAAATCAATCACATCCTGAATGACCTGCTGCCCGAAGTCGCAGGTGGCCTCGTACTCGGCGAAGGGATCTGCCTCATGCTCGGCTCCGTTCGCCAGCACATCGCGAATCGCCGCCGCCGCCATCTTCGCTTCGTTGGCCGAGAAGAAGACACCGAACGAGAAAATCGGGTCCGTGAACCGGTGGGAGTCTCCCACGCACACAAACCCCGGCCCCGTGAAATTCTTCACGTGGTACGAGTAGTTGGAGGCCGTCCGGACCGGTTCGGTAAACTCAATATTCTGCAGCCGGGCGGTCAGGGCGGGATTCAGGTTCCGCAGTTTCCACTCCAGAAACTCTTCCGTCGACTTCCCGGACTGCGAGAAGTGCTCTCCCGGCACCACCACCCCAATGCTGGTCTCGGTCTCACTGAGCGGAATAAACCACGACCAGTGATGTTTCTCCTGGTAGAAAATGAGGGTGTTGCCCGCCGCTTCTCCAAGATCACGAACCGCCCCGGTGACCCGGCTGAAGATGCCGACCTGCTTCTCGTAACTCCCCCGCTCCTTCGGCCCCGTCACCCCCTGATTCGCCAGGAACGTCTTCTGTCCCGAGGCATCGACCAAAATCCGGCAGGGGAACTCCCGCAATCCCTCGGCTGTCTTGACACGCAGTCCACAGACCGCGTCGCCGTCACGCAGCACCCCGTCGGCATCCCCTTTGACCACGGTCGCTCCGCGAGCGACAGCCGTCTCCAGCAGAAACTGATCGAACTCATCCCGCCGGACCTGCCAGGTGGTGGTCGAGGTCAGATCGCCGTCATGCTGCCTCCGCATCACGGGAACCCAGAACGTATTGGTTCCATTGGCACCGTAGACCGTCACCCCATGCTTGATCGGAAACTGACGGGACGCCAGTTCGGCTTCGAGTCCCAGTTCGCGGAGAATCCCTCCCACTTCACCGGTCAACGATTCGCCAATGTGGAATCGCGGGAAGGAATCCCGCTCGACAATCAGCGGCTGAATGCCGTGCTTCAGCAGAAACAGCGCGGTGAACGAGGCCGCGGGACCCCCTCCGACAATGACCACGTCGTGCGGGAGGGGCAGACTCCGATTTTCAGCAATCATGGAGGTTTCTCTGGGCTGCGGAATCGTGTGGTGAAGAAAAGCCCCCCACGGCCGGCAGCACACAGGAGCAACCGGCTCCAGGAGGGGGTTCAGAAGAGGTCTACGAAGCGTTCGTCGGCAGCGAACGGTCGACGAGCGCACAGATGGCCGTCAGGTGCTGGAAGTTGTCGGGGATCACCTCATCGAGAGGAACCTGACACCCCAAAGAGCTTTCCAGTTCCCCAATCAGCGTGACGATCTGCAGCGAATCGAGCAGACCCTCGTCCAGCAACGGGGTGCTTTCCCCGATTCGACTGCGATCGCAGGCGGGATTGGCCCGGCACAACGCGTCAAGGACCGTCGAATAATGAGCAGAAGACACGGAAGACAGCCGTTCAAAAAGAGGGACCACCTTCCTTGGCAACCTTGTTTTCTAGTCATCCTCGGCCCGGGAAATCAAGGTCTGCCGGTCAATCTTTCCCGAAGCGGTGGTGGGCAGCGCCGGCTTGAGGATTATGCGTTGCGGACGGGCATAGAGAGCCAGTTTCCCCGCCAGATGCGGATGCAGGTCGGCCTCTGTGACCGTGCCATCCCGCGGCTGGACAAACGCCACAATCTGCTGCTCTCCAGCGCGAGAATGGACCACCGCGACCGCCTGGGCCACACCGGGGTGACTCCCCAGGGCCGCCTCGACCTCTCCCAGCTCGATGCGATGGCCGCGGATCTTGACCTGGTGATCACGCCGGCCCCGAAACCAGAGGGTGCCGGTGGCATCCCGGAAGCCCAGATCGCCCGTCTGATACGTGGCGGTTTCCCCCGCCACCCGACTGCGTTCGGTCAGTCCGGGTTGCTGCCAATAGCCCGGAGAAACTCCCGGCCCACGCACACACAACTGCCCCACGTCACCCGGGGGGACAGGCTGAAACTGCTCATCGAGAACGTCGACCGGGCTGTGCGGCAGAGGACGCCCAATGGGAATCTCGGTCGCCTCCTCTCCCGGGAGACCAGGG
The DNA here is from genome assembly GCA_046339535.1 of Planctomycetaceae bacterium. Classification (GTDB taxonomy): domain Bacteria; phylum Planctomycetota; class Planctomycetia; order Planctomycetales; family Planctomycetaceae; genus UBA10511. Next base: position 26,043 of record JBKDUK010000318.1, read on the forward strand.
AGCGTGTGGAAGGTGCAGACGTTGGTCTCGACCGGACCATACAGGTTGGTGAACGTGGCCTGCGGCAGGGCCTGCATCAGACGGCGCAGCAGAGGGAGCGGAAAGACCTCCCCCGCGAACAGCACGTGGCGCAGCGACGTGGGAGGGGCCGCCTCGAGCCCCCCCCGCTCGAGCAACTGCACCCAGGTGGTGGGGACGGCATAACAGACCGTGATCTGCTGCTTGCGGAAGGTCGCCACCACGGCGGAGGGAAACATCACCGCCTGCTCATCCAGCAGCACCACCGTTCCCCCCGCCAGATGGGTGGAAAACAGGTCGAAGGTCGACAGATCGAAGTGAAACGGGGCGATGCTCGCCACCCGATCGGCAGTTTGCAGTCCAAAATGGGTCCGACCCCACTCGGCGAAACACAGGATGTTGCGGTGAGTCAGCACCACCCCCTTCGACCGCCCCGTGGACCCCGAGGTGTACATCAGGGCGGCCGGTGCCTCGGGAGTCCGGGGAACGTCCTGCAGCTCCCCCTCGCGAGACGGCGGGGTTCCGGGGGACAACTCGGCCACCGGGGGTGGAAAGGGAATCAACGCGGGCCGAGCCGTGTCGGCCGGCCAGTGCGCCGGCAGGGCCTCGGCCACCCGCGGCGTGGTCAGGATCAGCCGGCAACCGGCGTCGGCCAGCAACCCTGCCAGCCGGGCCGGCGGACTGCGCACGTCGGCCGGCACATACACCCCCCCCGCTTTCAGTACCGCATACAGGGCGGTCAGTGCCGCGGCCGTCTTGGGGAGACACAGCCCAACCCGATCTCCCGGCTGTACCCCCTGGAAGCGCAGCCACCCGGCCAGTTCACTCGTCTGGGCGTCGAGTTGCTGGTACGTGAGCGACACCGTCCCGGCGACAACCGCCACCTGGTGCGGATGGCTCTCGGCCGCGGTGCGCAGAATGTCGGACAGGTTCTCGATCATCTCGGGGGGTGAGGTCACGTCAGGGGGACCAGCGTCTTGGACAACTGCGTGGCGATTGTATTGAGCTGCACGTCGGTCGTTCCCGAGGCCGACAGAATGGCCAGAGTATCCTGCACGGCGGTGGCCGAGCGATCGATGTTCCTCCAGCCCGCGCCGGCATACAGGCACTGGATCTTGTGGGCGCAGTCGTACACCGCTTCGCTGACGGTCTTCTTGACCATGGCGGGCCAGGCGATACGGTCGGTGCCGTGGGTAACTTCCCAGAGTCCCCGATACAACAGCCAGCGGGCCGCTTCGAGTCGGCAGCGGATCTCGGCCAGCGTGTGCTGGACCGACTGATGGTCGGCCAGGGAGGTCTGCTCGCCTGGACGGCGGCGGTTCTTGAGATACTGGTGGCAGCGGGCGAGATCGAACTCGGCGGCTCCGAGGAACCCGGCGAGAATGGCGGTCCGCTCGGCCTGCATGGCCGACAGCAAGACCCCCAACCCCCCACCGGCTGGTCCCAGGCGGGAGGCGGCGGGCAGACGCACCGAACGCAGCTCGACATCTCCGGCCGGAGCCCCGTCCAGCCCCACTGTCGCCAGCGGGCGGATCGTCACTCCCGGAGCGTCGGTGGGGACGAGGAAAGCCGACAGTCCCAGACTGCCCCGCTTCGGGAATTCCTTGGCGATCAGCACCATCACGTGGGCGACCGGGGCATTGGTGACCAGGGTCTTGGCCCCCGAGAGAATCACCTCCTCGCCTTCCGTGGTGACTGTGGTGGCGAGGGCCGAAATGGCCGAGCCGGCTTCGGGTTCGGTAATCGCCAGGGCCCCGATCTGCTCACCCGTCCCCAGGCGCGGGACCCAGTGGGTGTGCTGCGCGGGGGTTCCCAGTTGGATCAGCGGCCAGAGACAGCCAAAGATGTGCGCCCCGGCGGCGAACAGCAGGCCCCGATCGGCTCCCCCGGTACCGCACGCTTCCAGCAATCGGGCGGCCCGGCGAAAGCTGCCCGCGGGGTCACCCAGGTCGGCCTGGAACAGGCCGAACTCTCCGAGACGCCTCCAGCCCGCCTGATCAAACCCCGCCGGGGGAACCGCGGCCGACAGGTGCTCGCGCGCCAACCGTCGGGCCGCTTCGCAGTGCTGTCGATCGGCGGCCGCCAGAGTGAAATCCATCGTACGAAACAGTTCGGAGGGGAGATTCAGGAGATGACCGGGGAACGACGACTCCCACGGCGCGCGGGTTCTTTCGCGATCATGATCAATTCTCGGGGGAAGTCCCAGACTGGGGGAGCTCTCAACAGCCGAGCCCAACGGACCGGGTGCGAGTCTGTGGGCCGCAACGGTTGGCCGCAGAATTCCCAATCGGCGCAAAACGCCAGTTGTGAGGCCTGTCTCAGACCGGGCGATACGGCCGGTGCGGAGAGAGCCGGGTGACTACAGACTCGATGACCGGATTCCGCACGGGAATCGCAGGTGTCGCCGGATCAGTGCGCATAGAGCGTGGTTTTCGGATGCTGGGTGAACCACATGTACCACTCTTCCATGGAGTAGGTGACCGGTTCGAGTTCGGTTCCGGTCAGGGGGCCCGCCACGGCGACCCCGGCGTAGTTCCATGTGCTGCCCGTCTGCCGGTCGACAATCTCCCCCTTCTCATTGGTATCGAAATCGAGCAATTCCTCGTTGTGCCGGCGGGAGAACGCCGCCGCCAGAAACGTGTGGGGTTTGTGGAGGACAACGATCGGAAGTTCTCCCAGAACCTCCTGCAGCACGGCACCATTCTGGGTCAGTTCGGCCATGGGGAATGCCCGGGATTCGTCATTCACCACGACCCCCAGCACCAGATCATGCTGCGACAGACGCAGGCTGCGGTGCTGCATCGTCGCGAGCATGTTGCCTCCCATCAAGGTGGCCCCCGGGAAATGCTTGCTGCCGTGGCCTTCGCGGGCACTTTCCTCCTCAAAAGCCACCTGGGTCTGGGGATGCAATTGCAGCCAATCGGCCCAGGTGGCCTGGTCGACCCGGCGGCGTTTCAACTGCTTTCCCGCGTGGGGTCCTTTATGACCACGTCCTAAGAAGGGAAGCCAAAAAGTCTGGGTCTCTTCATCCCGAATGATGTGCGTGCCGTTGTAGACCCCAACCACCCGATAGTGCAGCCGTTCGCCATCCACCCTGGGATCGAACGCCGAGGCACTGCTGCACATCTCGCAGAGTGTGACCAGGATCTCTTCGCCGTCGACATCAAAATTGGCCACGTGGTGGTTCTTCAGCACCCACCACGGAAGGGCGTACGCCCCCTGCTGCGTCAGGATTCCGATAACCGGGTCATCGGGCCGCATGAAACCGGATTCCGCGGCGGGCTTCCAGACCGGCTGCTCGAGGGGGACGCAAAAGTCGTGGAATTCTCCGATCTCCTTGTCCTTGTTGAGGGGCAGGATCTCATCCCGCGATACCACCGGAGCGGGTCGTCCACAACCCGACAGCCAGACACAGCCCGCCAGGCCCAAAACCAACCTCCACGAGGAAACCGACCTCGCGAAACAGAAATTGAACTGCGGATTGGACATGCCGAAACTCACTGGTCAGGCTTCCGGGAAAGCAATTCCGGGCCAGCCTGTCGACGGCACCGGACGAAACGGTCAGACCTTTCCCGACACAAACGAATAAAAAGCGGCCGTCGGCTGCGAGACAATCCGGAGAGATCATTCACTTGCCGATTGACAAATGTCAAAATTTGTTCATTCCAGCCGTCACCGCAAGTGCAATTGGGGAAAAAAAGAGATCCGATTCCCATTGGGCTCAAGCGATATGCATCGTATGGGTCATGACAGTTTTACCAGAATCGTCGTTGGAGCGGGAAACAGAAGCGAGGGGCAGAGCGGTAGTATCCCCTCGCGGGCGCGCAGAGTCTTTCTGCCGGCCGGAAAGACCTGCCGTTCGACCGTTCCATCCTCCCAGATTCCTCACCCGATTCCAGGAATGATGCAGGGCGGGGCCGCACGAGTTGCCCCGGACAGAAGCCGAGACAGCATTACGACCAGCACCTCCCCGGTGGTACGATTTCCCGTGTGTTCGCCCTCCGTTCGTCCGGGAACAGCTTTCAAATGCGTGCCGTCACCTTCGCCGCCCCCTTCGACGTCCGAACCCTCGCGGTTCCCGACCCCACCCTGCAGTCCCCCACCGATGTCATCGTGCGGGTCGAGGCGGCCGCCATCTGTGGGTCGGACCTGCACGTCTATCGGGGTGTCGAACGAGGGCTCGATGCGGGGACCGTACTGGGGCATGAATTCACCGGCACGGTACTCAGAGCCGGGGAGGCCGTGCGGACCATGCGCCCGGGCACCCGCGTGGCCGCTCCGTTCACCATCAACTGCGGCACGTGCTGGGCCTGCCGGCGCGGGTTGACCGCCCGCTGTGTCGAAAGCCAGGTGTTTGGCTGGGTCCAGCAGGGGGCGGGACTGCACGGCGGGCAGGCCGAACTGGTGCGGGTTCCCCATGCCGACGCCACGCTGGTCCCCATTGGCCCCGAAATTCCGGCCGAGCGGGCCCTGCTGGCGGGAGATGTCTTCTCCACCGGGCTGCACGCCGTCGACCAGGGACAGGTCGCCCCTGGAGACATCGTCGCCATCCTGGGGCTGGGCCCGGTGGGGCTGTGTGCCGTGCTGGGGGCCGTGGCCGCCGGGGCCGGTGTGGTCTACGCCATCGACCGTGTTGCCGACCGACTCGAACAGGCCGGGCGCTACGGTGCGATTCCCCTCCACCTCGACGATGATGTGGTGGGAAGTCTCCGCCGGGGAACCGACGGGCGCGGGGTCGATGTGGTGATCGAGGCGGTCGGGTATCCCGACGCCACGCATCTCGCCTGGCAGATCGTGCGCCCCGGAGGGACCATCAGCGCCCCGGGGGTCCACAATGAACCCGCCTTCGCTCTCACCCCTGGGCAGCTGTACGACAAGAACCTCACCTATCGGGCGGGCCGGGCCCCCGCCCGGGCCTGGCTCGAACGCTCGCTCGACCTGCTGGCCCGCCAGCCGCTGCCGCTCGAAAGTCTGTTTTCCCACCACCTGGGGCTCGACGAGGCCCCCCGGGGCTATGAGCTGTTCAACCAGCGGGTCCCCGGGTGCACCAAGGTCCTGCTGCGGATGGAGTGACAGGGGCTGGCAGGCTTCCACAACGGCGCCGCTCCAACTTCGACGAGGGCCCTCCCTCGGTTGTCTCTGCGGGGGGTCGGTATACTGAAGCGGCTCCGTCCGACGGCAACCTGCCAGGGTGCCCACTTCGCGGAGAGATCGCGGGGGGTTCATAACAGGGTGCTTCGCGTGGCAACAGGTTCTTCTCCAGGGGAAGACAGATTCGGAATCGTCCCCGCCGAAGTGCAGGACTTCGGCGAGGCGCCGCTCGAGGTCCCGGCGTCGTTACCCCCCCAGGCCCCGGTGGAAATCCGCGAGTTCGCCGCGGAACTGGTCGATTTCACCACGACCCACCCCCCGGTCGGATCCCATGCGACCGCCCCATCCACCGCTGAGGCAACCCCCCCCGCGTCTTCGGTCACGCCGCTTCCCCCGGCCCCGCGGGTCGGCCTGTTCCGCCGAATGGCGCGGGGCGTGGCCTGGCTGGTGCGCACCCTCTGGGGCATTGTCAGCCTCACGGTGCTGCTGGCCTGCATTGCGGCGATCCCGGTGGTCAATTTCCTGGCGCTCGGCTATCTGCTGGAAGTCGAGGGACGGGTCGCCCGCAGCGGCAGGCTGCGCGATGCGTTTCCCCTGTTGCCCCTCGCCCCCCGGCTCGGTTCACTGGTGCTGGGGGTCTGGCTGTGGATCGTTCCCCTGCGGCTGCTGTCGCATCTGTTGGGGGACATCCATCTCATTCAGCCCGGTTCCCGGGCCGACGCCTTCGGCCATGTGGCCCTGCTGGTGGCGGCGGGGCTGGTGGCGCTGCACCTCGTGCTGGCGGTCGCCCGCGGCGGGGCCCTCTCGTGTTTCTTCCGGCCGCTCAAAAACGTGCTCTGGCTGCGGCAGCGCTGGCTGCAGGGAGACTACTGGCAGACCGCCGAACGCGAAGTGGGGGCGTTTGTCTCGGGACTGCGGCTCAAACATCACTTTCTGCTGGGACTGAAGGGATTCGTCGGGGCCCTGGCGTGGCTGGCGATCCCCACGCTGATGTTCGCCGCCGCCGACCGCACCGAAGGGGGCACCGTGCTGATCACCCTGATCGGCGCCGCCCTGCTCATTCCCGTGCTGTCGTGGGTTCCGTTCCTGCAGGCGCATCTCGCGGCTGAGAACCGTCTGGGAGCGATGTTCGAACTGCGGAAGGTCCGCGCGATGTACCGGCACGCCCCGTTCTCGTGGCTCATCACCATCCTGGTGACCCTGCTGTTCGCCCTGCCGATGTATCTGTTCAAGGCGGCCATCCCTCCCCGCGACGCCCTCTGGCTGGTGACGATTGTGTTCGTGGTCTCCCTCTACCCGGTGAAGGTGCTGACCGGGTGGGCCTATCATCGGGCGATCCGGAACGAACGCCCCAGTCATTGGCTCTGGCGGTGGATCTGCTGGCTCCCCACCCTGCCGCTGTTGGCGTTCTATATCTTTTTGCTGCACTTCACCCAGTTCATCGGCAAATACGGCAAGCTGACGCTCTTCGAACACCACTCATTTCTGGTTCCGTCCCCCTACAGCTTTCTGAATTGAAGCGTCGTTCTCCCGGCGGGGAGAATTGATCGACTGACGTTCAACAGAGGCGGGAAGGCACCGTGCAACACCCCAAACGGACGAGGAAAGCCTCCCTGCCGCTCAGTCGCGCTGTTTCTCGGCCAGCGACTCGTAGTATTTCCGCACGAGTTCTTCGTACTTGGGGAGATAGCGTTCGTTGAACGACTTCTGCAGCGCCTCGCGCACATTCGGAGGCAGATGCCCCCAGACATCGTTCGCGACCGCCCGCCGGCGAGCCTCTTCCGCCGCCTTCTGCTGGGCCGGGTCGAGTTTGTCCTGGGAGTCTTGCGGATTCTCACTCCGCTCGCCCGGTTGCGGCTGGGCCGGCTGGGGCTGCTGCTGCGCGAGTTGGCGATTGCGGTTCTGCTGCCGTTGCCGCCGGCTGCCCGACTGTCGCTGCTGCCGTTGCCGCTGTTGCTGCGACCGGCTCTGCCGCTGCTGCTGATTGCGTTGCTGGTTCTGTTGCTGTTGCTGATTTTGCTGCTGCTGGTTCTGGTTCTGACTCTGCGACTGCGATGGCGGGGGAGGCTGCTGCAGCAGATCGAGAATCTTCTGCAATTCATCGGCCGCCTGGTTCTGCAGCTTCCGGGTGTCGTCGCCCGTGTCCGATTGCGTCAACCGGTCTTTGGCCGTGCGCATCTTCTCAATCGCCTGCTCCAGTCGGTCACGCGCCTCGGCAAGGGGAGGGCGGCGGTTGGGATCGATCTGCTCCGCCAGATCGTCTTCGGTCAGATCGTCGTCCGTCTCACGCACCGCGGGGGGAGCTGCCGGCTTCCCGGCCGCCGGCGAACCAGCGTCCGCCTCGGGCACCGGGGCCTCGTCTTCGGAAGACGTGGGAGTCTCCGCCGGCTCCGCCGCTTCCGGAACCGGTTTGTCGGAACGTTCCGCCGGGGCGGGTGTCTCGGGCGGAGGTGTCTCGGTGGGGGAAGTTTCCTGCGCCGCCACTGCGGTGCCTGGTCCGATCACACCAGACGCGCTGGGGTAGAAACCGGCGGCCGTCAGGCACAGGCTCAACCACGCCACGACCCCACACCGCAACCAGCGGGATGAGACCGCACGCGGAGCGCAAGAGGATTCAGTCAACATCGGGCAGATCCTCGGGGGTGGCCGGCTTCTCGGGTTGGGGGGCGGGCTTGTCGTCCGGCAGGAATCCGGGCTCTTCTTCGGTCTCTTTCACCGGGCGCTTTTTCTTCGGCTCGCCGATGATCATGTCGGGATCATCCGCCTCCATCTCGCCCGCTTCCTCATCCTCCCCGGCATCGCTTTCGTCTGGCTCATCCTGTTCAGCCAGCAGTTCCGAAAGCTCGCGCGCCAGGTCGGCCAGTTCTTCCTGGTCGACCTGCAGGCCCCGCAATTCGGCAGCATCCGAATCGGTCCAGTCGCGCCCCGGCTGGGTCCGCTGCGCGTCCAGTTCCGCCGTGCGGGCCTGCATCTCACGCTGCAGATTGACCAGAATCCGGAACTGGGCGATGGTGGGAACCATCTCCCCCTGGGGCGGCCCGCCAGACTCCTGTCCCTCTTCTCCCTGCTGCTGCTGTTGCTGTTGCGGCTGCCCCTGCTTCGCCTGCTGCCGGGCATTGATGGCCTCGACCATGTCGACAAACCGCTGCCGGGCGGCCAGCTGCAGTGCCTGGGTGGGAGCATCGACCTCTTTGCGGGCAATTCTCTCGGCCGCCTTCTGCATCTGCCGGCCCGCTCCACGCAACGACAGGGCATACACCTTCGCCGGAGCCAGCTTCTCGGCCAGACTCTCGGTCTCCAATCCCAGGCCCCGCTGCAGATCCCCCAACTGCTTGAGCGACTGGCTCTGCGAACGGCTCCACTTCCCCGCGGCCGTATGGGCGGCGTCGAGTCGCTGCGCCTCGTCAATCGCCGCCTGTTGCCGACCAATCATCAACTGCAGATCCCCCAGGCTCTTCTCGACCAGCTCCTCGGCCAGCCGCTCGCGTGCCTCGGTGATCTCTTCCTTCAGCTCTTCCTCGGCCTGCTGCAGGTCGTCGAGCGCCTCCTGCATTTCGTCCTGCGCCTGTTCGGGGGGAGACTGCTCGAGAGATTCCTCGGCATCTTCCATCCGTTGCCGGGCCCGCTCCGCCGATTCCGACGCCCGCTGCGCGCCAGATCTTTGCAGCAGCCGCGCGAGGCGGGCGGTCTCCTCGCGCAACTGCTGCTGCTCTTGCCGCAGTTTCTCGAGCGTCTCTTCCTTCTGGGCTCCCTCGGGCATCCCTCCTGCCTGCTGCAATTGGTCCTGCAACTGCTGCTGACGCTGGGCGAGGCTCTCCATGTCGCTGGCCGCCTGCTCCAGCTTTTTCACCAGGGTCTCGTCATCGCGGCTGCGCCGTTGTTCGAGCGTGGCCGAGAGTTCCTGCATTTTCTTCAGCACATCCTGCTGGGTGCGCGAGGCTTCGCCCAGGTGCTTCTGCTCGATGTTCGAGGCGGCCTCTTCCATCTTGCCCGCCAGCTCGGCCTGCCGTGCCTCTTCGAGCGTGTCGCGCAGCGCATCGGCGGCGGGGGTGGGCTCGGCCTCCGCCTGGTTCTTCACCTGCTGCTGCAGTTTCTCTTCGAGGTTCTGCAGATCCTGGGCCGTGGCCCGCTGCTGCTCGGCCAACTGCGCCAGATCCGCCTCGGTCTGGCGGTTGTTCTCTCCCGCCGCCTCTTGTTCCAACAGTTTCGACTGCAGTTCCGACGTCTTCTCCTGCAGGTCCCGCTGCTTCCCGGTCAGCTCGTTCAATTCCCGACCGAGATCCCGCTCAGACCGCCACTCGGCCAATTCCCGCTGCATCTCGTCGAGCGATTCCAGCACGTTGGCCTGGTCCTCCCGGGCCTCTTCCAGTTGCCTCGCCACTTCCTCCGCGGCGTTCCGCTGGTCGGTCTGCTCGGCCGACTTGCGCGCCGCCCCCAATTCCGACTCGATCTCGGGCAGGGTTTCCTGACCCAACTGGTCGAGCTGATCGGCAATTGCCTCAAGACGCCGTTCGACCTGCGGATCTTCGATCTGGTTGTTGCGCAGTTCTTCCAGCGTCTCGCGGGCCTGACGCGACAAACCCACCGCCGGGTTCGACAACTGCGAGTTGACCTCCCGCTGCAGCAGCTCGGTCCGCTTGAGCGAATCGAGATCTTCACCACGCAAGGTGCCGGTCTTCTCCAACTGCAGTTCCAGCGCCCGCGTCTGATCCTGCGCCTGCCGCTGCTGCCGGGCCAGTTGGTCAATTCGATGCAGCAGTTCCGACTGCTCCTGCTCCAGTTCGCGGGCCTTCTCCTGGGCGGTCACCACCGTCAACACCCGCACCACACTGCGGCGAACGTGCCGCGTCCCATCGGTGGGATGCACATAGTCATCCAGCGCCTCCGAACGGAACCGCAACTGGTCCCCCGGCTTCAGCCCGAAAGGAGCCAGGTCGAACTCATATTCCGAGGCCAGCTCATCGGGCCGCGCTTCACCGGCGAACAGCGGCACGGTGGTTTCCGGACCATTGTTGACGTCGTGCACGAGGCGCACTTCGGCCAGTCCCAGATCATCCCGCGAGACGATCCGCACCGGGACCCGTGCCTGGGGAGCCACCTGCAGATCCGACGCGGGCAATTCGATGAGTGTCTCGGGTTCCTGGTCGGCGATTCCCCGAACCTCGTACCGGACCAGGTCGGAACTGGTCACCCCCTCGGGATCACGCAGCTCAAACCACCACGAGGTCACCCCCGGCTCGGTGATCGTGAACTCCCCCGACACCGTCTGCTGATCGGCGTCGAGCGTCAGCGGCAACCGCTCGCGGTCCCGCAGCCGCAGGGTGGCCCGTTCCAGCGGACGGCTCCCCCGGGCCCGCACCTCCACCCGCGAACCCACCAGGGCCGAGACATGCCCCACCCCCTCCGGCAGTTCCTCCACCGCCCGGCGGGTGTACGCCGGCGGCGTCACCCGCACCTGCAGCCGTTCCACAATGGGAGGATTGACCACCCGCAGCGTCCGCCACGCCATCGTATAGTCGTCCCCCCCCACGACGCGAAACTCGAGGGCGGTCTTGGGAGCGGCAATCTGCCCCACCCCCACTTCCTTCAGTCCCCGGTCGTTCTCGGGCAGGTTCACAGGACGCAACGGCTCGACCTGCGGTGTTGCGGCCGACTGCACCGGCCGGGTCTCCAGCAACACCCGTTGCGGCAACCCCCCGCGGCTGTTCACCGCGTGAAAGCGAAACGCCTCGCCCCGCGGCACCTGCAGGGGGACCGTGGCATCCTCCGGCAACGGCTCGAGATTGCCGTCCAGCAGCGTCCAGACCACCGTCCGCGGCCACTCCGGAGCATGGAACGGCAGGCAGAGCCGGTGCAGGGCCCGCGCGGCACTGTCGGGCGAGAGCAGCACCAACAGCGCGGCGAACGCCAACAGCCCGGCACACACCACCGCCGCGCGAATGGCCGGGGTCGACTCGATGAAATCCTCCAGATCGAGCGACTGCAGGCGGCGGGCCGCCTGATCCGCCACCACCTTCTGCAGTTGGGGCGAGCCGACCCGCGGATCCCCCCCCTGCTCGACAAACTGCACCGAACTCGCGAGCACGTCGCGCAGTTCCGGATGCCGCTGTTCAATTCGCAGCGCCACGTCGAGATCGGTCAATCTCGACCGCAGCGGGGTGAACCACCACCGCCACACCCCCCAGCCCACCGCGGCCACAATCCCCACCAGCCACAGACACCGCACCCCCGGATCGTCGAAGTGCAGCCACCAGTCCAGCAGCGTGGCGGTCAGCACCAGGGCCACCAGCAGCAGCGCGGCCCGCGCCAACCCGCCAAACCACAACACCTGCCGGGCCCGCTGGCGAATTCCCGACAACCGCAACAGCACCGGATCGGACGCGCGGTCGATCATGTCAGTCTCCAGCGTTTGCGGAGCAACCATTCCGCAATCAGGGTGGTCAGAAACGTCAGCAGCACCACCCAGTGGTTCCAGATCTTGAACGGACTCTCGGGCTCCAAAGGGACGGGCAGCCCGGGAGGAATGTCGCTCGCCAGCCGGCTGGCGTTCGAAACCGTGTAGAACCGGCCCCCGGTCAGGGTCGCCACGCGATTCAGTTCCCCCGCCTCGGCCCGCAGGCTGCGCGACTCACGCTCACTCGCCCGCACTTCAAAATCAAGCGCTGGCGGGGCGTGCGGAAAGTTCGGGCTTCCCACGAAGACGTGGTACTTGCCCGCCGGCGGATGCGCCAGTTGCCCTTCGAAGACCCCCAACAGGTCCGGCAGTCCCTTCAGCTCCAGGTCCTGGCGTCCCCCGCCCGCTGTCTCCACCACCAACCGCACCCCGGACCGATCGGCGGGAATCAGCCGTTCGTTGAGAAAGCGCAGCCGCAGCGTCACCGGATCCCCCGCCTGATACGCCTTGCGGTCAGCCAGCAATTCGGCCGACCCCTCGCTCGCCGAGGTCCGGGAGTGCGCCAGGTAGCGCAGCGCCTGCACCCAGTACCGGCCAAAATAGGTGTCACCTAACCGGTAGCGCCACCGCCAGGTTTCGTCGATGCCGTGGTACAACACCCGGCCCCCGCCGAACCGCTGCGTGGCAATCAGCGGCACGGGCCGCCCCTGCACCATCTTCTGGGGATGCACCGCCCAGGCGAGCGCCCCGGGCCGCAACTGCCGCGCCTCGACCGACCAATACACCCCCGGCAAAAAGTTCCACACCTCCAGACTCTCGCGTTCGGAATCGGCGAAGCGGAACAGCGCGCTCCCCTTGCGGGCTTCGGGAGTCAACTCGGGGTGAAACTCCTGCGGCAGCGGGTCCCGCGAAGAAGGCTTCCGAACCCCCTCGAGTTCGATCGGAAACAGCGGTTCCAGCGACGTGTTGCGGAAACTCTCGGGGGCATGGTTCGGTCCCGCGATCAACAGCAACCCCCGCCCCCGCTCCGAGACAAAATCGCGCAGATTGTCGAGCACCGAGGCGCTCAACGTTCCGGGAGCAATGTCTCCCAGCACGCAGACGTCGTATTCAAACAGCTCCTCTTGGGTGACCGGAATGTTCGCCAGGGCGGTCCGGTCTTCCCGCGTGAATTCGGGGTCGGCATCCAACAGCACCGTCTTCAGTTCGACCGTCTTCTCGCGCCCCAGCAGATCTTTCAACTGCCGGAACTCCCACCGCGGCTGCTGGTCCACCAGCAGCACCCGCAGCTTCTCGTCCCGCACGCTGATCCGCCGCGATTCGCGGTTGTTCGCCGTGTTCGATTCCTGCGGAATCTCAACCGCCTCGATAATCACCGGCACATCCCCCACCTGCCGGGGAGTGAAGGCAATCTCCTGCTTCAGCGGGCGCCCATCCTCTTCAATCGGCAGATCCCGCGAGGCGAGAATGTCTCCGGTCGTTTCGTTCCGCAGCTGCACCCGGGCGGTCTTCCCGGCCAAGCCCCGGGCCGTGAGGGTGAAGGCGAACGACGCCGGCTCGCCGACAAACGCCGTCTCATCCACCAGCACATTGTGCAGCTCCAGATCAAGCTGCGGGTCGGCACTTCCCAGAGCCACCGTGTAGATGGGAACCGACCGCTGCCGGGCATACTGCGCGGCCGTCTGCAGAGATTCCCCATCGGTCGACACGCCATCCGACAGCAGCACCACCGCGCTGGGGGGTGACCCGCGCAACGAGTTCAGCGTGTTCCGCAGGCCGTCTCCCAACCGCGATTCATTCCCCGCCGGAACCAGCCCCCGCACCTGCGGCAACAGCCCGTCGATGTCGGCATCATTCAGCGACGACTCGGGCCCCAGCAGGGCGTCCCCCTCGGCCACTGTGTAGAGCCGCACCTTGTGGTTGGCCACCAGCCGCCGCAGCATCTGCCCGCCATTGTCGAGCAACAGCCCCTGCGCCTGCGCGAGACGCGTGGGAGCCCCCAGTTGATTCGCCTCGGCCAATCGCCGGGCCGCCTCCACCTCGGTGGTCTGGGTCGAGCTGTCGACCGTTCCCATGCTGTTCGAGACATCGACCAGCACCAGCAGATAAGGCAGGCCGGTCCGCTCGATCAGCAACAGCGCCTGGCTCAACAGAAACAGCACGGTCCCCAAGGTCGACAGCCGCAGTGCCGAGAGCAGCCACCGCTTCCAGGGGGCCAGGTGCGCCGCGTCGCGGCGGTACACACCCACCACGAACAGCACCGCAAACAGCACAAACAGTAGTAGCACCCACGTCGGCCACGGAAAGTCGGCCGAGATATTCCACGAAGTCCCCTGCCCCTGAGCACTCGGCTTCAGGTCCAGCAGCCGTTCGATCAGGCGGCGGAGCAGATTCATGGGTGCGTTGCCTGGACCATCCGCAGAAAGGGAACCGGAGAAAAGGCCGGCACCTGCCGCTCTTCCCCAGACCGTTCCCGTGACGCAATTGTGACGAAAAAGCCGATCGCCGGACAGCGAGCGGCTCTCCGGGCGAGAGACGTGCAGCGACAGAAACCCGGCAAGAGGGTCATCGATCACGCAGGGGAAAATGGGGGACAGACACTCCGCAGCGGCAACCGCACCACCCGGGTCTGGAAGGTTCCATCGTCGTGCAGTTCCAACAGGCGATAACCCCACGGCAGGTCATCCACCACCAGCGTCTCCGATTCCGGGGTGAACTGCACCCCGGTCGCCGGCGTCGTCACCACCAGCACCCCCTGCCGCAGCGTCGCCGACTCGTGATGCACATGCCCGGCACAAATCAGCCGGACTTGCGCATGACTGCGCAGCAACGTCCACAGGGCGTCCCGGTCGGTCAGGCCGATCGCATTCATCCAGGCCGACGGGGCGTCGACCGGGGGATGATGCAGAAACAGCACGGTGGGGCGACTCGCGGTGCGGGTCAACTCATCCCCCAGCCAGGCCAGTTGCTCCCCCCCCAACTCCCCCTTCACCTGCCCCGGCAGGTGCGAGTCGAGCCCAATGATCTGCCACCCCTCGACCGGTTCCGAAAAGACCACCCGTTCCGCCACCCGCTGGATGCGGTCGTGCAGGTGCTCGTAAATCCCCTCGCGGACATCGTGATTACCGGGCAGAAACCGGCTCTTCGGCCACCACCCCGCCAGGGTCTCGCGAACCACCCGGTACGTCTCGGGCAGGTCGTCGTGGGTCATGTCGCCGGTCAGAATCAGCCGGTGGGCCCGCGTCTGCTCGGGCGCAATCGCCGCCAGCACGCTCAACCAGCGCTCGCGGGTACAAATTCCCTGGATTGTCGCTTCGGGAGAGACAAACAGGTGACAATCGGTGAGCTGCAGCAGTCGAACGGTCATCTCCCGATTTTAGTGTGCCGGGGCGGCATTTCCCAGAATTGCGTTCCCCGGCGGCCGGCTCGCCCCCTCTCTCGTCCGATCCTTCCCCCGGTCAAAACCTGCACCAAGGGCCCGCGAACAAGCGAAAGATTGAGGGAGGATCTTTCGGGTTCGCGGGCCCTGGCGGGGTAAGCGGGCGTGATCCATCGAGAGCTCGATGGTGTCGGTTGGCGACAGGCAAGCGCGGCAGACAGGCCCAAAAACGGCCTGGGGACGGCGCGGGATGACACGCTGACAACGGATCCCATGACCAGCGTTGTGGAGAGCGAGCCAGCAACCCGTGTCAGCGTGTGATCACGAGCCGCGCAGGAAAGTCCCTGGGTCTGGCAACGGCTCCCCGCCCCTCCCACACGGCTGCGTCAACACGCGCAGCGCTGGGGACCGGGACGAAGAGTCAGGCCGAACTGCCTGGAGGGACGCTCGCCCGGGGTGGAGGCACCGGCACTTGAAGACTGGGATTGCGCCAGACCGGACGGGTGGGGCCGGGCAGGTGGACGGGGGGTGGTTCGACTCCCGGGCTTGCCACCGGCGACCGGGGTGCCATCCCCGGATCAAACTGCCACTGCCAGTCGATGCCCTGGCAGGCCAGGGCGTCCTGCACAATCACCACCCCGCTGGCCAGCTCGGGCCGTTCGGACGGCCCCGGGCGCTCCGAACGCGAAACCGTCCCCCCCACGCTGCCCGCGTCTGCTGGCGTCCGGTGCTCACACCGGGCACAGGCCTGCGAGCGTCGGTCCTTCCCTGCCCTCGCGGTCGGGCCGTCCGTCGGCAACGCCCGCGCGGCCGACTCGCGGACAAACGCGGGCAACTCCACCCCCTGGGCGTCAGCCCAGGCCACTTTCTGGGCATCCGTGAAGCAGCAGCACTTTTTCCAGCACTGCTCGGCCGACCGGCAGCCGCAGACGCGCTGGGCACACGGAAAAGGCCGCGAGCGATCCTTCTCGACCGGTCCCGCCGCGGAAGAACCAGACTCGGTTCCGCTCACCACCAGAGGGGGAGCCGGGAGGGGAAAGAAACTGCAGAGCATCCCCAGCAGCACCAACAGGCAGATCAGTCGACGACTCGGTCGCTGCATCAGGCTGTGGCTGTTTCCGCGCCGCACGTATTGTCTGTGCCGGGAAGCAGAAGGCATGTAGGACACCACTTCGAACCGGCTCGCTCTCCGCGTGGGAAGATACCGCATCGACCGGCGGAATTCCAACCGGTCGAGCCATCGACTGCTCTTGGGGACTCGTTGGCAGGACGAAGAGCCACCCCCCCCCCACTCCGGCACGATCCACACACTGCCGCTACAATCCTCCGGGACCGTGTCGTCGGGAGGGTTGTAACGGATGCAGCGTGAGAGTTCCCAAGACGGCGACGCCGTGAGCCGCTCCGTGGTTGCCCCCCGGTGCTGGCGAAGTACCATTCTTCTCGGGGACTTGGCGCTCCAAATAGCCACCGGACCGACTCACTTTGCAGGGTTGTCCACAGGACCATCCCCAGTTCACAGCCTCACCAGAGCTCATCCGTGTCACCCAGCCTCGAATCTCTCTGGCAACTTCCTGTCCTGAACCAGATTGGCCAGGTGCTGGACCGGGTCGACAATCGTTTGAACGAAGTCTGGAAACAGCGGATCCGGGTGTTTCATTTCGACGTGGTTCAGGGGTGCCAGTTACGCTGCATTGGCTGCCCCAATTCGACCCTGCTTCCCAAGATCGACCACATCACGCCGGAGGGGTTTGACCGCTGTCTGCGGAATGTCGATGTGCGGCAGGTGGAGACACTGCGGCTCTTCAATTACGGAGAGCCCTTCCTGCACCCACAGCTCGAAGCCCTGCTGCCCGTGGTGAAGGAGCAAAGTTTCCAGCTCGACCGCCTTGAGATCTCGACCAATGCGATGATCTGTGACGAAGACCGGATTGCCGCCATTCTCGACTCCGGCGTCGTCACCCACCTGATCGTCAGTTGCGATGGCGATGGAACCCCCGCCGACTACGAGCGGGTCCGCCCCCCCGCCAAGTGGCCGAAACTGCTGAACTTCCTCGAAACGGCGCAGCGCCTCAAAGCGCAACTCAACTCGCCCGTCCAGTTGATGACCCGCAGTGTGTGTGACTCCCCCGAGGGACAGGCCCGCTGGCGCGAGGTCCTCGAATCCCGCGGCTGGACCCCCGAATTCCGCGAATGGAAAATCCTGCCGCAGGCGGCCCAGAACCCCACCGAGCGGGCCCCCCGTGTTCAGAACAAGGTCTGCTGGCCCATGAGCGGGGTCAACCTGTTTGTCGACTGCCATGGAGATGTCATCCCCTGCTGCGCGACCCCCAACCTGCCGGCGATGGGGAATCTGTACCGGCAGAAATTCAGCGAGATCCACGGCGGCGAGGCCTACAACCGGATGCTGCATCTGCTGCAGACGAGTCGGGTCCATGACCCGATCTGCGGTCAGTGCGAGGAATAGCCGGACACACTCGCGGGGTGAGACTCCGACCGCTATTTGTAATGGCGCCGGCGCGGTCCCGAGCTTTCTGCGAGACGACCGCCGCCATCTCCGCAGTCGACGTGGCCGGATGCCCCCCAGCCCCGTGGAAGTCCCACACTGTTCCGCGGCACCTGGAGAAACACGGCGGCGTTGCACCGGACGATAGCCGGGGTTGAGCGTCCAGAACCTGGATGGACCATCAGCTTGGACATCCGGTGCGATCTCGCCGCGGTTGCCCCCGGGCGCAGCAGACGACCGCTCCGTTCGGCCGATCCAACGACGCAATCGTGTCACTCCGCATGTCTGGGCAGCCACGATCCGCCTCCGGTCCGCGGAACGACCATCGCCCGAGGCAATCCCGGCCCGAAACGATTCGAGGCCCGTGGTGGGCATGATAGAATCCGGAAACCGGAGCTCCGGTCTTCCTCAGGCGCCGGAATGTCGACGAACCGATGGGGGTTCGCGCTCGGCGTGGTGCATTTGCGGGAACGTTTGGCCCGTTACCCTGTTCTTCCAGCCCTTTTCACAGGCCTGCTGCGAAAGTCCTTCCCTTGGCGTATTCCTGTCCCACATTTCCACGATGTCGACCATTCCGTCCGGCGTTGGCTCCTCCATCGAACGAACCGAGAGATTCCCGGTTGACTCGACGATGCCCCGGTCCGGATCTGCGTTACCAGAAGTCGTCGTATGAAACTGGCCGTCCAATTCTTCGACTCCCTGCCACTGCCTGTGCAGAAACGGCTGTTTCCGGTCTTGAGGCCACGAACCTATCGGGAACTGGCCGCGCATCGTCGGTGGCCCCCCGGCCAGATGCGATCGCTGGCTCGCTTCGATGAACTGCGGTGCCTGTTCATTCACATCCCCAAGGCGGCGGGAACCTCGGTCGCCCCGACACTGTTCGGAGGCATCAGAGGGCACGATTCGCTGCGCATGCTGTGGCTGCTCTACTCTCCGGAGGAATTTCGCAGCTATTTCAAATTCACTTTTGTGCGCAATCCGTGGAGTCGGCTGGTTTCAGCCTATCACTACCTGTTGCTTCCCGAGCGTTCCGCCAGCACCCAAAAGTGGGTTCAGCAGAACATCGGCCATTACTCCAGCTTCGACCAGTTTGTCAGAGATTGGATCCCGGACAATGCGCTGACCTCCGGGATTCTCCATTTTCAGACGCAGTCCTCGCTGATCACACTGGCAGGAGAGGTGCGGGTCGATTTTTTGGGACGGGTGGAAAATCTCGACGCCGACTTTGCCACAATCGCCAACCGCCTGGGATGCGACGTGCAATTGCCCCACCTGAATCGGGGCCGCAGCGAACTCGACTACCGCAGCCTTTACACCCCAGTCAGTCGCCAGATTGTGGCGGATGTCTATCGCGAGGATATTCAGCGGTTTGGGTACGAGTTCTGAACGGTTCGCGAGAAGGGCTGCCCGTGGCAATTCCACGCTCGGTCAACAGGCAGCGGCGCGGCGACGCCACTCTCCAAAACCGGCGCATCCTGGCGCCCCCCCTGCACACCGCCAGTGCCGCAGATCGCCTGCAACCGAGCGGCAGTCGTTCTCCCACGGCGAAGGGGACCAACAACGACCGACCGTGGTCCTCGAATCCTGGAGGCCGATGCACAACGGCCACGAAGAGACCACCGGCACTGTGCTCGGATCGGTGTTCAGACGCGGCAATCCAGCTCCCCTCCCCGGGCCCTGCTCGCAGAACCGGATCACCACTCTCCCCCCAACCGCCAAAGTCGACAACATCCCTGCAACCATGCTTTTTGACAGCACCCGTCAGATGAACGCGAGTTGGATTTCGTCCACAGGAACTGCGCCCCGTTTCGAGTCGACTCCGACGCTGACAGGCTAGACTCGCGAAACCGGAGCTTTCGGCCCAGGAAGTCCCTGGATGCCCCAGGAATTGACTCGACAGCCGGCTTCCCCAAGTCGATCGGCCTCGCATGCATTCCCCGTCTCTCCCTTCTTCCGGTCTGTATCTGGACCTGCTGCAGAAGGTTCTGCTGTTCGAGCTCTGGGACGAACCCCCAGTCCCCGTCAGCCGCCATCGGCCGTGGAGTCATCGATT
>JBKDUK010000319.1:0-11095 GCA_046339535.1 Planctomycetaceae bacterium
GAATTTCTCGATCCTCTCACCTTCCGGGCCGATTCGTGCCTGGGTGTGCCGGGCCTGATGGATGTCTACCGGGCCGGGCGGGTGGCGCTGGCCAACGCCCCCGGGACGGGGATCGCCGACGACAAGGCGGTCTACGCCTACTTGCCGCAGATGATCAAGTACTACATGGGAGAGGAGATGAGTCTGCCGAATGTTCCCACGTACCTGTGTGCCGACGATGAGCAGCGGCGGTATGTGCTGAGCCACATCGACCAACTGGTGATCAAGCCGGCGAATGAGTCCGGGGGGTACGGCATTCTGGTGGGGCCCCGGGCGACTCCGGAGCAGCATGCGAAGTACCGCGAGCTGATCGAGGCAAATCCGCGGAATTACGTGGCGCAGCCGACGCTGGCGCTCTCGCGGGTGCCGACCCTGGTGGGAGATCATCTGGAGGGGCGGCATGTCGACTTGCGCCCGTACATTCTGTACGGCGAAGACATCTACATCCTGCCGGGGGGCCTGACGCGGGTCGCGCTGGTGAAGGGGTCGCTGGTGGTGAATTCCTCACAGGGAGGGGGGAGCAAGGACACGTGGGTCCTCAAGAATGGAATTCCCCGGCTGGCGGACTTCCTGGAACTGCAGCAGTGAGCCATCGGGGCCCGGTTGATTTTTTCCGCGGGGTTGAGCCCTGCGGAGCCTTTCTTTTCCACGATGTTGAACGACCATGTTGAGCCGGGTTGCCAATTCGATCTATTGGATGAGTCGCTACGTGGAACGGGCCGAGAATGTGGCCCGGTTCATCGATGTGAACCTGAACATGTCGCTGGATCTCGGTCCCGAGATGCAGCGGCACTGGGCCCCGTTGATCTACACCACGGGGGACCAGGAGTCGTTTCATGCGATTCATGGTGTGGCCGACCAGGAGAGCGTGATCCAGTTTCTGACGTTCGAACGGCAGAACCCGAATTCGATTCTGACCTCGCTTTCGGCCGCCCGTGAGAACGCCCGCACGGTCCGCGACATGATCAGTTCGCCGATGTGGGAAGAGCTGAACAAGTTCTATCTGCTGGTGAAATCGGCGACCCCCAGCCAGGTGCTCGACTCGCCGTTTGAGTTCTTCACCCAGATCAAACTGGCCGCCCACACACTGGCCGGGGTGACCGAGTCTTCCTTGTCGCATGGCGAGGCGTGGCACTTTCACCGGTTGGGGCAGATGCTTGAACGGGCCGACAAGACCTCGCGCATTCTCGACGTCAAATACTACGTCCTGTTGCCGACCGCGTCAGACATTGGCACGCAGTTGGATACGAACCAGTGGGCGGCCTTGCTGAAGTCGGCCAGTGCCCTCGAGATGTACCGCAAGGCGTACGGGCGGATCACTCCGCAGTCGGTGGCGGACTTTCTGATTCTCGACCGGGAATTCCCGCGCGCGATCCGCTTCTGTCTGGCGCGGGCCGAGGAATCGCTGCTGGCGATCACGGGGGGCGAACACGGGACTTTCCAGAACCGGGCGGAGCAGCAGTTGGGTCGGCTGCGGAACGAGTTCGACTACACCAACATCGATGAAATCCTGCAGGCGGGGATGCATGAGTTCATCGATCGGTTCCAGAAGTCGGTGAACCGGGTGGGTGATGCGATCTTCGACACCTTTTTCGCCCTGCGTCCCGTGCCGACCCAGTCGCAATGGCAATCTCAATGAGAGGCAGCCGCTGTTCGGGCGAGGCGTGCCCGGAGAGCGAAGGGGGCCGCGGCCCCCTTGCCAGTTTCCCCCAGCCATCCGACCGTCCGGCGGAGTTGAGGGCACCCTGTTCTGGACACGAGGTTGATGCGCACCCATGGCCCTTCACGTTGCCCTCCATCACCGGTCGCGCTATCGCTATGACCGTGTGGTGAAACTTGGTCCGCAGACCATTCGCCTGCGCCCGGCTCCCCACTGCCGGACCCCCATCCTCGCGTATTCACTGCAGGTCGAGCCTGCCCGCCAGTATCTGAACTGGCAGCAGGATCCCTTCGGCAACTATCTGGCCCGGCTGGTCTTTCCCGACCCGGCGCGGGAACTGCTGGTCGAGGTGGACCTGGTCGCGGAAATGACGGTGATCAATCCGTTCGATTTCTTCCTGGAGTCGACCGCGGAGCAGTTTCCCTTCCAGTATCCCGCCGCCACGGTCGCTGAACTGGCACCGTACCTTGAGAAGGCACCACTCTCACCCCGGTTCGCCCGGTTTCTGGAGGGGGCCCCACCGGCCGGGAGGCGGACGATCGACTGGCTGGTCGACATGAACCAGTACGTCTCCCGGGAAATCAGCTACCTGATCCGTCTCGAGCCGGGGGTGCAGACGTGTGAAGAAACGCTGGAGAAGCGGAGCGGGTCATGCCGCGATTCGGCGTGGCTGCTGGCCCAGATGCTGCGGCATCGGGGGCTGGCGACACGGTTTGTGTCGGGCTATCTGATTCAACTGCAGGCGGATGAGAAGTCGCTCGATGGTCCGTCGGGCCCCGATCAGGACTTCACCGATCTGCACGCCTGGACCGAGGTGTATCTGCCCGGGGCGGGCTGGGTGGGGCTCGACCCCACATCGGGATTGTTCGCCGGGGAGGGGCACCTGCCGCTGGCCGCCACACCCGAGCCAACCTCGGCCGCCCCCATCGCAGGGTTGGTTGATCCCTGCGAGTGTGAGTTCGACGTGACGATGACGGTCACCCGGATCCACGAGGATCCGCGGGTGACGAAGCCCTACACCGACGAGCAATGGCGGGCGATCGACCGGCTGGGGCTGCGGGTGGATGAGGCGCTCCGCGCGGGACGCATCCAATTGACCATGGGAGGCGAACCGACCTTCGTCTCAATTGACCAGCGGGATCTGCCGGAATGGAACACCACTGCCCTGGGAGATCACAAGCTTCAGTTGGGAACGACGTTGTTCGAGCGGCTTTCGAATCGGCTGGCGCGCGGTCCGCTGCTGCATTTCGGACAGGGAAAGTGGTATCCCGGCGAGCAACTGCCGAGGTGGGCCCTGTCGTGCTACTGGCGGAAAGATGGTGAGCCGATCTGGACCCGGCCCGACTTGCTGGCGACGCAGCAGGCGGAGCTGGGGCATGGTGAGGCCCAGGCACAGCAATTCATCCAGCGGCTCGCGGAGCGGTTGGGACTGCCCGCGGACAACGCCGCCCCCGGCTATGAGGATGCCCTCTACTACCTCTGGAAGGAACGTCGGCTTCCTGCGAATGTCGAATTCCAGGACTCCCAACTGCGGGATCCGGTCGAGCGGGCCCGGTTGGCCCGATTGCTCGAGCGAGGACTCGACCGTCCTGTGGGGTACCTGTTGCCCCTCGCGGCGGGGGCCGAGCCGGGGGAATGGCAGAGCCATCGCTGGGTGACCCGATCGGGCAAGATCTGTCTGGGTCCCGGCGACTCGGCCATGGGATTCCGGCTGCCGCTCGACTCTCTGCTGTGGTCGGCGAACCGCGATGAGCCGAGGATTTTCGAACGCGATCCGCTGGCACCTCGGCCCGCCAGCCTGGGGAGCCCGCTGGCACGGACCCGGGAGGAAGCCAACATTCGGGCCCGGTCGGCGTTTCGGCAGGAGCCGTTGGTCCCACCGGGACCCGTTTATCCCGCCAGTGTGCGAAGTCAGTCTCCCCAGCGGCGGGCGCAGTTTGGTGCTGACCCATCGGCCCGGTACAGTTCGACCGTTCCTCCTGGACTCTCGGGAGGGCTGGGGAGCCATCTGGGGGCGACCGATTTCGCAGTCGATTCGACTTCGGCCGATGGTCTGATCCGCACCGCGCTCTGCGTCGAGCCCCGGCTGGGGGTGCTGCATGTGTTTCTTCCCCCGGTGGGGCACGTCGAAGAGTACCTCGATCTGGTGGCGCGGATTGAAGCGACGGCCCACGAGTTGCAGATGCCAGTGCGGATCGAAGGGTATCAACCCCCCTACGACCCGCGGTTGGAGGTGATGCGGGTGACCCCCGATCCCGGGGTGATTGAGGTCAACATGCCGCCGGCCTCCCACTGGCCCGAGTTGAGAGACCTGACCGAGACGCTGTACACCGAAGCCCGACAGTCGCGGCTGAGCACCGAGAAGTTCATGCTCGACGGACGGCATACGGGGACCGGTGGGGGAAACCACATCGTGCTGGGAGGGCCGACCCCGGCTGAGAGTCCCTTCCTGCAGCGTCCGGACCTGCTGCGCAGTTTCGTGTCGTATTGGAACAATCGACCCTCGTTGTCGTACGTCTTCTCGGGGATGTTTGTCGGGCCCACCAGCCAGGCACCGCGGGTTGACGAGGCCCGGCACGAAAATCTCTACGAGCTGGAGACGGCATTCGCCCAGATTCCTCGTGGCGAGGCGGTGCCTCCCTGGCTGGTCGACCGGGTGTTTCGGCACCTGCTGGTCGATCTGACCGGAAACACGCATCGTGCCGAGTTCTGCATCGACAAGCTGTATTCCCCCGACAGTTCGACCGGCCGGCTGGGGCTGGTGGAGCTGCGTGCGTTCGAAATGCCGCCGCACGAACGGATGAGCCTGGTACAGCAACTGCTGGTCCGCTCGATGGTCGCCTGGTTCTGGGACCAGCCGTATGAGCGCCCGCTGATCCACTGGGGAACCCGGCTGCACGATCAGTTCATGCTGCCCCACCACCTGGGGAGTGACTTGAAGGAGGTGGTCGAGGATCTGCAACAGGCGGGTTTTGACTTCGACCCGGGCTGGTTCCAGCCGCACCTCGAGTTCCGCTGTCCGAAGATTGGCGAAGTGACTCGCCGGGGGGTGACGCTCGAGCTGCGGCAGGCGATCGAGCCGTGGCATGTGCTGGGAGAAGAAGCGACCGGCAGCGGCACGGCCCGCTATGTTGATTCGTCGGTGGAACGGGTGGAGCTCAAGGTGCGGGGACTGACCGACACGCGGCATGTGGTGGCGTGCAATGGACGCCGGGTGCCGCTGACACCGACCGACACCGAGGGGGAATTCGTGGCGGGGGTGCGGTTTCGGGCGTGGCAGCCGCCGTCGTGTCTGCACCCGACGATCGGGGTGCAGGTGCCGCTGGTGTTCGACCTGATCGACACCTGGAATGAGCGCTCTGTCGGAGGGTGCACCTGGCACGTCGCGCATCCGGGGGGATTGAATTCTGATACATTTCCCGTCAACGCGTTCGCCGCGGAAACACGCCGTGCGGCGCGTTTCCTGCCGATTGGACACACCCCGGGACCCTGCCCGATCCCCCCGGCGGAGGTGAATCCGGCCTACCCCAACACGCTGGATCTGCGACGTCCCGCCGATCCGCAGGTCCTGGGCAGGCCCTAGTTCCGGACAACCATCATGACCACACCAACCGGTCGGGAAGTCGCTCTTCCGCCCGGAGACTCCCTTTGGCAATACCGGCCCATCCCAGGCCGGTATGACGAATTCCAGGAGCCGGACGGCACGGTCCGTCCGGTCTGGCGGCAATTCTGGGAGAATCTCAAGTCTCTCGATCCGGCGGTTCTGGGGCAGCGGGAGGAGCAGGCACGCCGGCTCCTGCGCGAGAACGGGGTCACCTACAACGTCTACGGGGCGGCCAAAGATCTCGATCGCCCCTGGCTGCTTGATCCGTTGCCGGTGCTGATGCCGGAGGTCGAATGGGCGGGGCTGGCGACCGCCCTGCGGCAGCGGCTGAAGGTTTTAAATCTGCTGGCCCGCGATCTGTATGGCCCCCAGCAGTTGCTGAAGTGGGGGATCTTGCCCGGGGAGGCGATCCACGAGCACCCGGGGTATCTGCTTCCCTGCCACGGGATGAGTCCCCCGGATGGCATTTTTCTCAACTGGTACGCGGCCCAGCTGGCACGGGACGCGACCGGGCAGTGGCGGGTACTGGGTGACCGCACCCAGGGACCCTCGGGAGCGGGCTATGCCGTCGAGAATCGCTTGGTGGTGTCCCGCACGCTGCCGCAGGACTTTCACAGTCTGAATGTGGTCCGGCTGGCCAGCTATTTCCTCACGCTGAAGAACTCGCTGTCGCGTTTGGGGGGCAGCCTGTCGGGCAATCCGCGGATTGTCGTGCTCACCCCGGGGCCGCGCAGCTCGCGGTACTTTGAAGATGTCTACCTGTCGCGCTATCTGGGTTACACCCTGGTGGAAGGGGGAGATCTGACCGTGCGCGGGGAAGGGGTCTTCCTCAAGACCCTGGGGGGGCTGCTGCCGGTGCATGTGATTTTGCGGCGGCTGGCGGACAGCGACTGCGATCCGCTGGAGCTGCGGCCCGATTCGTACCTGGGGGTTCCCGCCCTCACGCAAGCGGTGCGGTCGGGCCAGGTGATTGTGGTCAATCCGCTGGGGGGCGGGGTGCTCGAGGCGCCGATCCTGCAGACGCTGCTCCCCCGGCTGTGTCAGTACCTGTTGGGGGAAGAGCTGCAGTTGCGGGCGGCCGACAGTTGGTGGTGCGGCCTGCCGGAGGAGCGGGCGTATGTCGAATCGCACCTCGACGAACTGCTGATTCGTCCCGCCTTTCAAAGCCGGGGCAAGACGCTGGTGGGTTGGCAACTGTCGGCCCAGGAGCGGAGCGACCTGCTGGCCCGGATTCGGGCCCGGCCGACACGCTTTATTGGCCAGCGTCCGGTGGCCGGGTCGACGGTGCCGGTCTGGTCTGAGGGGCAACTGCAGCCCTGGCACCTCACATTGCGCACCTTCGCGGTCTACAACGGCGAAGACTACGACATCCTTCCGGGGGGACTCTGTCGGGTGGCTCCGGTTTCGGAACTGCTCGTCGAATCGATGGCGGCCGGACAGCGGAGCAAAGACCTGTGGATACTGTCGGAACAGCCGGTGAAGACAGTCACCCTGCTGCGCCCCAATGTACCCGCCCTCCAACTGCGCCGCAGTCCAAATGACCTTCCCAGCCGGGCGGCCGACTATCTGTTCTGGCTGGGGCGTCTGACGGAACGGGCGGAAGGGGCCATCCGGCATCTGCGGGGCATTGTGGCCCGCATGACGACCGAAGTCGAACCCGCGGGACTGCCGGAGATGGGGCTATTGGTCCGCTCGCTGTGTGATCCGGGGCAATCTCCCCTGGAGCTGCAGAGCCCTCCCGCCGACTGGACGGTGATTCGTGAGGAACTGTGGTCATTCCTCTCGGATGCCACCCGACCGGGCAGTCTCGCCGAGACGCTCGAATCGGCCCGCCGGACCGCTTCGGTGGTGCGCGACCGGGTGGCCATTGATGCCTGGCGGATCCTCAACCAGATGGAATTGGGGGATGTGCGGAACGAGGGGGCGACCGACCCGGCGCGACTGCTGATGCGGCTGAACCAATTGCTGATCTTGTGCTCGGCCTTCAGCGGGTTGGCGGCCGAGAGCATGACCCGCGGACCCGGTTGGCTGTTCCTCGACATGGGGCGGCGGATTGAGCGGGGGCTGCATACCCTGCGCGTCATTCGCGGACTGCTGGTCGATTCGTCGGTCGAGTTGCTCCCCCGACTCGAAGCCATGCTGGAGATCGCCGACAGCTCGATGACCTACCGCTATCGCTACCTCAGCACGCTGCAGCTGGCCCCGGTGCTGGATCTGATTCTCGTGGATGAAACCAATCCCCGCTCGGTGATCTTCCAGATGATCGCCCTGGGTGAGCATGCGCGGCGGCTGGAAGAGTTGTGTGTCTTGCGACCAGGAGAACCGAGCCGGCTGCGGCAGACCTATGAACTGCTCTCGGAGCTGAGACTGGCCGACATCGAAGCCCTGTGTGATGTCGACCGCCGGCAGGACCGGGACAGCCTCGCGCGGCGGCTGGATGAGTGGTCGGCCGCCTTGCGCAGCCTGTCGGAAGACATCACCCACGCCTTCCTCAGCCACACCGTGGCCCCCCGTCAGTTGACGGAACTCCAGACTGCGAATCCCGGGTGAGCGCGATGTACTACCAGGTGCGGCACACCACCACCTATCACTACTCGGATGCCGTGGTTCTCTGTCAGAACCAGGCCCGGCTCTCTCCCCAGACCACGCGGGGCCAGATCCGGCATTCCTTCGCGCTGGAGATCACTCCCGAGCCCACGGTCCGGCGCCGCTGGTGTGATGCCTTCCAGAACGAAGTGTGGTACTTCTCGATCGAGGCACCGCATCATCGGCTGCAGGTGACCAGCCGGTCGCTGGTGGAGCGGGCGGCTCCCGCACCCATTGATCCGGCGGCGACCCCCGCCTGGGAACGGGTACGGGATCTGCTGGCCCATCCCACGGGAGTCGCCGAACGACTGGCGGGTCAGTTCCGGGTGGAATCTCCCTTCATCATGGAACTGCCCGAAGCGCGCGACTACGCCCGGCAGAGCTTCTTGCCGGGTCGCCCGATCCTCGAGGCGGCCCTCGATCTGACCCGGCGAATCCATGCCGAGTTCCATTATTCTCCCGCCACCACCGCCATCTCGACCCCCACCCGGGAGGTGTTCCTCACGCGGCGGGGAGTCTGCCAGGACTTCGCCCACTTGCAGATTACCTGCCTGCGGTCGCTGGGGTTGGCCGCCCGGTATGTCAGTGGCTATCTGGTGACCTTGCCCCCCCCCGGCAAGCCGCGGCTGGTGGGGGCCGACGCCTCGCATGCGTGGCTGGCGGTGTTTGTGCCGGACGCGGGCTGGGTTGATCTCGACCCCACCAACAACCTGATTCCCGCCGACCGGCACGTGACCATCGGCTGGGGGCGTGACTATGGCGATGTCTGCCCCATCAAGGGAGTGTTCACCGGAGGGGGGGGACAGTCGATCGCCGTGGCTGTCGATGTCGAACCGGTCGACATGCCGTCACTCTGCGCCGACCTCGCCGATCATGTGACGCTACTTCCTGAATAAAAAAACCAACGGCACCAGCCACGCTGTGGCGGATGCCGTTGGGCGAATGCTCCCCGGGGCTGCGGTCAGTTCAGGCCGCGGCGTTTCAGTTCGGCGACGACATTGCGGACGATCGCATCGATCTCCGGACGGTCGGGCTGAGACCCCGGACGGATGGGGCAGCCCCCCACCGGCTGATCGGTAAAGCCATGCTCGGAGAGCAGGCACTGCAGCGTCTGGCTGAGGGCGTTGAGGTCGGTCCGTTGTTCGGGAGACATGGGCTGCCGCCCTTCACCCAGTTGGAACCCGCGGAGGCTGGCCGCCGCCCGGAAGCCATTGGGGAATTCGGCCGAGTAAATCATCGTGTCGAACAGGCTGACGAGGTCGTATTGGACCTTGCGCGCCTCGTCGAGCCGGCCGGCCAGAGTCAGGTCGTAGAGCTTGCGGGTGATCTCGGGGACCACGCCCGAGGTGGCGTTGGTGCCGCCGTCGCAGCCGATCAGCAGCAGGGGCATGAGGGCGGCATCCCAACCCGTCAGGAAGCTGAAGTCGGGCCGGTTTGGACGCACCGCCTTGATCATGCGGATCATGTGCGGAATGTCCCCCGAGGAGTCTTTGATGGCGACGATCTTGGGGAAGTTCTCGCTCAGCTTCTGGACCGTGGGGACGTCGATCGGACTGGCGAACAGCGGAATGTTGTAGAGCGTGACATCGATGGGGGTGTGCTTGCCGATCTCGGCGAAATAGGCATACACCGAGGCGGGGCTGAGCTTGTAATAGAACGGGGCGACAATCGCCACCGCCCGAACCCCCAGCTGGTGATAGTACTCGCAGGCGCGCAGGGTCTCTTTGACGTTGGCTTCGGCCGCTCCCGCCAGAATGGGCACCCGGTTGCGGGTCTGATCGGCGACAATCTCGATGATCCGCCGGCGTTCTTCCACGGTGAAGCGGGTGAATTCGCCGGTCGAGCCGTTGGGATACAGCCCATGCACCCCACGTTCGATCAGCCAGTCGACATACCGCCGCAGCTCGGCTTCGTTGATGTCACCCCGGGCGTCGAGCGGAACCAGATTGGGGGTGAAGATGCCTGTGAGACGCGAGGAGGGGCCGGGCATGGGTTCAACTGTCGAGGGGCCAGATCAGGGTCAAGACCGCGCTCTGTCCTGCCGGGCTGGTGACCCGCAGGAGAGCCTTGTGCAGTGTGGCGATCCGCCACGCTTTCGCCAACCCAAACCCTAAACCTCGCCCAGCTTGCCGACCCGAAAAAAACGGATCAAACAGGTGTTCGAGTTCCTGGGCCTGCAGTCCGCGGCCTGTGTCTGACCACTCAAATCGGGCGGAGGGTCTCCCCTCGTGCAGAATTTGGCTTCCGTCCAGCACGACCTGCCCGCCGCCGGCGGCGGCTTCGATCGCATTCCGCGTTACGGCACTGAAGAGTGTTCGGGTGTGCGCTGGGTCCCCCTGGACGAGAAGGGGACCGGTCGATTGCAGCACGACCCGGCAATTTTTCTGGCGGGCCTCACCGGCGAGGCGGGAAATCACTTCCCCGGCCACTGCATGCAGATCGAGAGGCACTGGACTGGGCTGCGGGGGACGGGCGAACAGCATCAGGTCGCCAATCATGTCCCGGATCCGCAGCGCCTGCGCGCCAATCGTCTGGAGCGCGAGAATGCGATCGGGGTCTCGTTCTCCCGGCAGCAGTTGCTGCACATACCCCGAGATGGTGGCGACGGGATTGTTGAGTTCGTGTCCCGCACCGGCGGCGAATTCCGCGAGGGCTCGCAGTTTGTCGTCGAGGGCCCTCTGATCTGCGGGATTCACGCGCGGACTCATTCTGCCAAAGGCAGAACCCGGAGGCAGGGCCGCCGGGTTCTGTGCCGGGAAGTCAAAACATCAATGCCGCAACGTCAGGGAAGACCGCTGGCGGACAGGAGCCGGGTGGAACCACCAGTCTCCCTGAATCGCCGGGACGCGCCACCGCGCGCATCCCGGTCAGTACGCCCACCCCCCTAGCGGGGGGTGTTTCGGGGCCGGGGTCAGGGGCCCACGGCCGGTTCGACTTCGAGCTGACGGAACATGGTCTCGACCAATTGGTCGAGTTCGAACGGTTTCTGCAGGAATTCATTGGCCCCGGCTGCCAACAGCTCGGAGATCTTGTCTTCCTCCACCATCCCGCTGATGCAGATGACCCGCACGTCGCTGAGGCTGGCATCGCCGCGAATGCGCTGGCAGACCTCTTTGCCGTTGATGTCGGGCAGCATCACGTCCAACACCACGACGTCGGGATGGTATTCCTTGACCATCATCCCGGCCTCGAAGCCGTTGTTCGCG
>JBKDUK010000320.1:0-7140 GCA_046339535.1 Planctomycetaceae bacterium
TGCGACGGCGAGCACGGAGAGGTTGTCGCGCTGCTCTTGGTCGGGAGCGTCAGGGGAGTTTTCGAGACCGCGTGTGGTGCGCTGAGAGATTCGCGGGTGGGTTCGCCCTTGAGGATTCTGTTGGTCACGTCTCAGCCCAAAGACCAGGCCACGCTCGATTTATCGGAAGAGATCTCCGGAATCAGAGCCGCGCTTTCCGATCTCCAGAAAATGAATCTCATCTCGATCGAGACCGTCGAGAAACCCACAGTCGAGGGTTTGCATGACGCCGTACGCAAGGCAAAGTATGGCGAAATCGACGTCGTGCACTTTATGGGACACGGCGATTACGACGAGGAGAAGCGAGAGGGTTGCCTCCTGTTTGAGAACAAGGATGGAACGACCCATAAAGTTTTCACCGAGCACCTGTGTGCGATTCTGCGCAGCCGAGGCATCAAAGTGGTGTTCCTGAACGCCTGCCAAACGGCGCGGGGAGGTTTTGATGACACGGGGTACAACCACAACAAGGGAGTGGCTCCTGGTCTCGTGGCCGGAGGAATTCCCGCGGCCGTGGCCAACCAGTACTCGGTGTTCGACAACGCCGCCGTCAACTTCGCCCAAGTCTTCTACCGGTGCCTGGCGCAGGGTCTGGCTCTGGGTGATGCGGCTCGCGAGGCCCGCATTTCACTGCGGTTCTCCAATCCCAATTCGAAGGTGTTCGATTGGGGGGTCCCCGTGCTCTTCACCCGCAATCCCGATGCTGTGTTGTGCTCGCGCCGGTGATCACCGCGCGGGAAAGTATGGTTCGACCGGCGATGGGTGGCAGACTCTCCTCTGGCGGCGCGACGCGGCGACCTTCCCGCCCGAATGGCGTCCTGTCATCACGGTGTGCCGGCGGCGGTCGGAGCACCCTGCCGGGCCCGCAGCCGGATCACATCGTCGTGCGTCCGGCGTTCCCACCCAGTGACCGTTCCTTCGTCATTCATTTGCGGGAAGACATAAACCGGGGTCAGCACCGCCTCCCACCCCTCGGCGGTCGGCGAGACCGTCACTTCGAGGTGGCCGTAGTGCTTCCCTCCTGAGATCAGCCGGCGTCCCTGCCAGACCTCGGGGGCGTTGACGTGCGCCAGGAACTTGCGGAAGGGGTTCTCGGCCCCCGGCATCGGTCCCCGCAGTCCATCGCCCCCCACCCCCACGTCGTACAGATGCAGGGTGTGTTCCTGGTTGTCTCCATCGGGCAGCGTCTCTTCGCCGGTCGCCTCGGAACGTTCCCACATCTCGTCGTGCCCGCTGAAGACCGCGTCGACGCCGTGTTTCAGCAGGGTGGGCAACAGCACCCGCAGCGGGCTGCCGGGATGCCCCTGGAAGTTGGGGTGATCGAGCGGCAGGCTGTGCATGCCCGAGCCGACCATCGAGTGGTGGAACTGCACGAAGGTGAATTGCGAACGCTGCTGGGCGTCGGCCAACTGCGTCTCCAGCCATTCGAACTGTTCTGAGCCGGGGTTGAAGTCCGGGGCCTGGCTGGCCTGCAGGTTGAAGTTGGTGTCGCGCGGCGACTGGTGGGGTGAGCCGTCGCTCGAGTCGAGGCAGATGAGGGTGACCGGGCCGTAATCGACCCGGTAGTACCGCCCCACATGGTCGCGCTGCCGGGCCCCGTTGTTGGGGGTCTCGAAGTAGGTGAGGTACTTCGACACGGCGAAGTTGACGGCGGGAATGGCATGCCCGCCGCCGGGACCGGCATAGTTCTCGTGGTTCCCCAGGGCGGGAAACAGCGGGACCCGCGAGGCGAGTTGGCCGTAGTCTCCCGCGTTGTGCCGCCAGAATTCGTCCCAGTCGCGCTGTTCCCCTCCGTTTTCGACCAGGTCCCCCACCACGCAGACAAAGTCGGGCTGGGCGGCGGCCATCACCTTGAGGTTCTCGCGGTAGCCGTCGGTCTGGTTGGCGGGATACCGCGTCTGCACCCGGGGGCGGTTGCTGCCCGGGCTGGCGGGCCATTCGACCCCCGGCAGAGTGGATGACTCGGGTTCGGTTTCGGAGTCGGAATAGACCACAAAGCGGATCGGCTGGTCGGCCTCGGGAGTGGTTTTGAAGTCTCCTTCAAACGGGTCGTGGCCGGGCTGGGTGACGGTGTATTCGTAGCGGGTGCCCGGCTGGAGACCAGACAAACGCACGCGGTGCCGGAAGAGCGCCCGTTCACGCGGCTGGGGAAACTCGGGCTTCCAGGGGTTGTCTTGCAGCGCCTCGGCCAGTTGGCTGGTGCTTTTGAACCGCCGTTCGCCCGTGGGGGTTTTGAGGCGGACGGTGCCGGCCGTGGGACGCTCGGCGAACCACAGCAGGGTCATGCCGTCGGGCGTGGGGTTCTGGACATAGGGGAAGACGGGAAGTTCCGCGGCACGGGTGGCTCCCGGCAGCACCCAACCGGCAAGAGCCAGCACCACGACAGTCCGCCAGCCGCATCGATCCATGACCTGCATCACCGGGAGAGAAATCCATTGTGGGGGCGGGCGGTTCGGGAGCCACACGCCTGGAAACGGGAAGGGAGACAAACGTCCCGTGGTCCAGTCCGGGTCTGGCCAGAACCCGGTCTGGGAGTGTAACCGGCCGGGTGAGGATCGGGCAGATCAAACGCCTGCGGAATGGGGGGTTGGCTGGGGCTGGGCTGGAAGAGCCCGCCGGGCTCGGCGTGGCGGATCGGGTGAGCGCACTGCCAAATCGGTAGGGGGCTGACTAGACTTCTTCGCAGCGTTGCGGCACCGCTGTTCTGCCGCCATTTCTGCCGTTTGGGAGGTTCTGCGGATGACTCGTGCCAAGTTGCTGCTGGGAGCGTGGTTGGGGTTGGTGGTCGCGGCCGGGGCGTGGGCCCAGGACAAGGTCGCGACTGAGAATGCCAAGGCTCCCGATTTCAAACTCAAGGCCTCGGATGGGAAGGAATACGCCCTGAAGGATCTGGCCGGGAAGCAGGCGGTGGTCATTGCCTGGTTTCCGAAGGCGTTCACCGGGGGCTGCCGGCTCGAATGCCTGTCGATGAAGGAAGCGGGGGAGCAGATCCGCAAGTACAACGTCGCCTACTTCACCGCCAGTTGTGACGACCTTGAAACCCAGATGAAGTGGGCCAAGGAATTGCAGCTCGACTACCCCGTGCTGAGTGATCCCGGGAAAGAGGTCGCCAAAGCGTATGGGGTCGTGCATGAGGGGCGCGAGGTGCCCGAGCGCTGGACGTTTGTGATCGACAAGGAGGGGGTCATTCGGCACATCGACAAGAAGGTGCAGACCAAGACCCATGGCGACGACATCGTCAAGCTGCTGGAGCAACTGGGCGTGGAGAAGCGGAAGTAGGGGCGTTGCGGATGGACCGCCCGCCAGGGGCCTGTGGGCCGGATGGCGGGCGGTTGCTTTTAGCCTCCGTTTGCGGTTGAAGTTAAAAGTTTGGCGGACAGGTTGGCATTGTGTTCACGAAGTTCAAACACCTGCTGGAGTTGATTCGGTTCAGCCATACGCTGTTCGCGTTGCCCTTCGCGCTGTTCTCGGCAGCCCTGGCCTGGCGGCTCAATCTGCGGGAGGGGGGGGCGATTCGCCCGCAAGAGATTGCCGGCATTTTGTTGTGCATGGTCTGCGCCCGCTCCGCTGCGATGGCGTTCAACCGGCTGGTCGACCGGAGGATTGACGCGGGAAATCCGCGCACCGCGGGCCGACATATTCCGGCCGGGTTATTGAGCGTTGGAACCGTCACTGGGTTTCTCATCGCCTGCTGCGGTGGGTTCGTCGCGGCAACACTGCTCTTTCTGCCCAATCGTTGGCCGTTGTGGCTGTCGGCCCCCGTGCTGTTGTTCCTCTGCGGCTACTCATACGCGAAGCGGTTCACCCAGTGGTGCCACTATTGGTTGGGAGCCGCCTTGATGCTCTCGCCCATCGCCGCCTGGATCGCTTTGCGGGGCGAAGTCGCCTGGCCTCCCGTCTGGCTGGGCCTGGCGGTCTTCTTCTGGGTGGGGGGGTTCGACATCATCTACGCCTGCCAGGATGTCGAGTTCGACCGCGAGCGGGGGCTGTTCAGTCTGCCGGCACGAATCGGCGTTTCCCGGGCGTTGAAGCTGGCGATGGTCAGTCATGCCCTGATGCTGGTCTGTCTGGCGGCGTTGTGGGTTTCGGCTGGGCTGGGTCCGGTCTTCCTGGCGGGGATTGTGGGGGTGGCCGTCTTGCTGGCGTATGAGCATTCGCTGGTGAAGCCCAATGATCTGGGACGGGTGAACCTGGCGTTCTTCCATGTCAATGCCGTGGTGAGTGTTGGACTGCTGCTCCTGGGGTTGGCGGATCTGTGGTGGAGTGGGCGAACGGCCGTGGTTCCCGCCCCTGCGGCGGCCGTCCGGGTCGAGTTGCCGGAGTTTGAGCTGCTGGCGGGAACTGGAACCGCGGCCGGGGGGAGCGGAGAGATTTTGAGTCAAACCTGACCCCTCCTCGGAGCGGCGAGTGTGCCGCGCGAAGGCTGGGAGTCTGAGTGCGTCAAACCGTAGTGGAGTGAAGCCGAGTCATGATCACCGCATCGCGGACCGCGCGTCTGAACGACATTGAAGCCAAGGTCCGGGCTGGCGAACGGGTTTCGTACGAGGAGGGGGTGTTTCTGGCCGAAGAGGCCGACCTGCTCTCGCTGGGGCGGATGGCCAATCTGGTCCGCGAGCGGAAGAACGGCAACTTCGCCTACTACAACACGAACGTGCATCTGAACCCCACGAACGTGTGTGTGTATCGCTGTGTCTTCTGCGCCTTCCGGTCGGATCTCAAGTCTCCCAAGGGATACACCTTCAGCGACGACCAGATTCGCGAGCGGGTCGCCGAGGC
Source organism: Planctomycetaceae bacterium (assembly GCA_046339535.1). Classification (GTDB taxonomy): domain Bacteria; phylum Planctomycetota; class Planctomycetia; order Planctomycetales; family Planctomycetaceae; genus UBA10511. The sequence continues at coordinate 4,813 of JBKDUK010000320.1, forward strand.
GAAGGCGATGGGGGCCACCGAGATGCATGTGGTGGGGGGGTTGCACCACCAGAAGCCATTCGACTGGTATGTGAACATCGTGCGGGTCATTCACGAAGCGTGGCCCGAGCTGCACATCAAGGCGTGGACGGGGGTGGAGATCGACTGGTTCAGCTTCCTGACGAAGAAGCCGGTGCGGTGGGTGCTGGAGCAACTCAAGGAAGCGGGTCTGGGGAGCATGCCCGGGGGTGGGGCTGAGATTTTCCATCCTGAAGTGCGCGACAAGATCTGCGAGCACAAGGCGGATGGTGAGGGGTGGTTGAACATCCATCGCGAAGCGCATCGCCTGGGGCTGCGGACCAACGCGACGATGCTGTATGGGCACATTGAAGAGCCCTGGCACCGGGTCGATCATCTCTGCCGGTTGCGGTCTCTGCAGGATGAGACGGGGGGGTTCCAGACCTTCATTCCGCTGGCGTTCCATCCCGAGAACACCGGGCTCGATCATCTGCCGGCCCCCAGCGGTCTGACCGACCTGAAGGTGATGGCGTTGTCGCGGATCCTGCTCGACAATTTCGACCACATCAAGGCGTACTGGATCATGCTGGGGGAGAAGACCGCCCAGACGGCGCTGAGCTTCGGTGCCGACGATCTGGATGGCACGGTCATTCATGAGTTGATCTATCATGATGCCGGCGCGAAGACCCCCCAGGGTCTGACGGTGCCCCAGCTGCACCGGCTGATTCGCGAGGCGGGGCGTGAACCGGTCGAACGGGACACGCTGTACCGACGGGTGCTGCGCGACGAGGGGGGCCCGGCGTGGCGTCTGGGCGAGCCCATAGTGGCCGGTCGATAAGTCGGGATCCCGCGGGGCCGCCAGGGAGGCGAGCCGTCGTTGCAACCAGAGAGCGTTGCGTCGCCGCGATGCCTGGCCGGAATGTTTCTGGGGGCCCGGTGCGGCTCAGGTAACCGAGTGGATCAACATCAGGTCGTGACCGACGTTGGATGCCGCGGAGGACGTGACGAGGACGATCTTCGAGCCCTTGGTCAGCAGTTGTTCCTTGCGTCCCCAGTCGGTGATGAACCGCAAGATCTCGTGCGGTGATTTGTCGGCGACCGGAGTGGTCATCGGGGTGATCCCCCAGCAGAGGGTCAATTGCCGGGCCACGGCGGGGTCGGTGGTGAGAGCGACCACCGGCGTCAGGCCCCGCAGCCAGGAGAGGGCCAGCGCGGTCTTGCCTGTCTTGGTGACCACCACGATCAGGTCGGCACTCAATTGACCGGCTGCCTGGACTGCCCCAAACGTGACCGCCTCGGTGACCGCCAGGGCGCGGGAACGGAGTTCTCCCGCCGGATCGACGGGGCGATTGGGGGGCAGCACGCGCTCGGCCTCGCGGGCGATGCGACTCATCATCCGCACGGTGTCGAGGGGGTACGTCCCGATGGCGGTCTCCCCCGAGAGCATGACGGCGTCGGTGCCGTCGAGCACGGCGTTCGCCACGTCGGTCGCCTCGGCGCGGGTCGGCAGGTTGTTGTGGGTCATGCTTTCGAGCATTTGCGTGGCGGTGATGACCGGAACGCGGTGCTGGTTGCAGAGCCGGATGATCCGCTTCTGAAGAATGGGCACCTGGGCGAGGTCGGCCTCGACTCCCAGGTCGCCACGGGCCACCATGACGACATCGGTCAGATCCAGGATCTGGTCGAGTTCCTGGACCGCCTCAACTTTTTCAATCTTGGAGACGACCAGAGGAACCCGGGCGGGCTTGAGGCGGGCGATTTCCTCCCGCAGATGCTCGAGATCGCGGGCCGCCCGGACGAATGAGAGACTGACGAAGTCGATCTCGTTCTTCAGGGCCCAGGCGAGGTCGGCGAGGTCTTTGTCGGTGAGGCTGGGAGTGCTGAGGGAGACTCCGGGGAGGTTGACTCCCTGCCGGCTGCGGATATCGCCCGGCTGTTCGACCACGCAGATCACGCGGTCGTTGGTGGGGGGCTTTGAGGTCACCCGCAGGGCCACGCTGCCGTCCGCCAGCATCACCCGGTCATCCACCCGCAGGTCATCAATCAGCTTGTCATAGGTGCAGGTGAAGACCCGGGGATTGGCGGGGTCGGCGGTCCGGGCGAAGATGAATTCCTGCCCGAGTTCGCAGTGGGCCGATCCTCCGGGAATCTCTTCGAGGCGGATTTTGGGGCCGGCGAGATCGGCGAGGATGCCGACGGGGCGATTGAGCTGCCCGGAGACATGGCGGATGGCGGCGACGATCCCGGCGAGCCACTCGTGCTTGCCGTGGGCGAAATTGAGCCGGAAGACGTCGACCCCAGCCTCGACCAGTTGCTTCAGCCGGGCGGGAT
>JBKDUK010000321.1:0-19476 GCA_046339535.1 Planctomycetaceae bacterium
GCCGGCCCAGGCTTGCCGTCGAGACCATTTTTTCCCGCAGGCCCGGGCTCTCCCCGGGGTCCTACCGGACCGGGTTCACCCCGCGGCCCAGGATCACCCTTCGGTCCCGCCACACCGCGTTCACCCGCCACACCACGTTCACCCACCAGGCCGCGATCACCCTTCGCGCCGGTCGCACCCACCGCACCCAGACTACCAGCCAAATCCGCCACACCCAGCACGCGCGAGAAGACTCCAGCCAGTCCTCCCTGCCCGTGGGCGTATTCCACCCAACGTTTGTGGTCTTCATCCCAGACCCACAACAATCCCGCTTTCTCCTCCACCCAAGCCTCACCCACCTTACCAGCCAGTGGCAGGTCCGACTTGTGGTCCACCACCCCCAAAACCGTATCGATTGGGGGTAAACGTCGCACTCCCATTTGAAAACTCCGGTTGTTAGAAGAAAACATCCCTACTCGCGGAAAGCGAAAAACAGCCGCCGCAGCGCACGGACCGCATGTCTGTAATGTGACACCTACCGCAACGCAATTCCCAAGGCGTGGGGCGAGAACGCATTTCCGCGAAATGGTGGGCGGGAGGTCGGGTCGTACCGACCAGTCAATTCCGGAGTGGCCTGAAGACAGCTCCCGGCACGACGGTCCGACGCGGACGGAGCCTCCCTCCGCCAATCGCCGAACCCCTGGTGAGCAGGCAGTGACAGTTCCACACGGTCTGGCCAAAACCAATCGGTCTCAGAATCTCACCGCCGACCTGCCCGGCCTCACGCCAGGATCGGGTCAATCACCTGCCCATGCACATCGGTCAGGCGAAAGTCGCGGCCACCATGTCGGTAGGTCAGCCGCTCGTGGTCCACCCCCAGCAGGTGCAGCACCGTCGCCCAGAGGTCATAGACCGTGGCCACCTGTTCGACCGCGTGATACCCCAGTTCATCCGTGGCCCCGTAAATGGTCCCCCCCCGCACCCCTCCGCCGGCCAGCCAGACGCTGAAACCATACGGATTGTGGTCGCGTCCGTCGCTCCCTTGGGCGAAGGGGGTCCTTCCAAACTCCCCTGCCCAAACGATCAGGGTCTCGTCCCATAACCCGCGCTGTTTGAGGTCGGTGATCAATCCCGCAATCGGCTGATCCACCTGTTGAGCCATTTCGGAATGACCGGTCTTCAACCCTCCATGCTGGTCCCACGGGTTGCCAATCTGCCCCAATTCGGCCGGCCGGGGCAGACAGGTCAGCTCGACAAACCGGACCCCGCGCTCGATCAACCGCCGGGCCAACAGGCATTGGCGCCCGTACTCCACCGTCTCCCGGACCGGTGAACCAAGTCCATACAACGTCTGGGTTGCCTGGGTCTCCCCCGAGAGATCGACCAGTTCGGGAACTGCCGTCTGCATGCGATAGGCGATTTCGTAATTGCGAATCGCCGATTCCAGTTGATCGTCGGCACCCCGGCGAGCGATCCGCTGCCGATCAGCGGAATTCACGAACGCCAGCCGCCGCCGCTGCCGGCCATCGGGTTCCCGGGCAACAATGTTCGCCAGGGGCTCTTTCTGAGTGGGGTCGATCAACGAGGCCTGATAGACCGCGGGAAGGTATCCATTCCCGAAATTGTTGATTCCCCCGAGCGGTGCCCCGCCGCTCGCCAGCACCACATACCCCGGCACATTGCGATTCTCGCTCCCCAGCCCATAACTGACCCACGCCCCCGCACTGGGATGTCCCGCCAGCGAAAACCCGGTGTGCAGAAAGTAATTCGCCTGCGCGTGTTCGTTCCCCACACTGGTCATCGAGCGGATGACCGCCAGATCGTCGGCACAACGGGCGATGTTCGGGAAGAGCTCACTGATCGGCATCCCCGATTCGCCCCGGGGTGCAAACTCCCAGGGAGAGGCCATGATGTTCCCGTTGGCGTTGAACATCGTGGGCTTCACCGGGACCGGCATTGGCTTGCCATGGTCGGTCTTCAGGCGGGGCTTCGGGTCAAATGTATCCACATGCGAGACCCCGCCCGACATGAAACAGAAAATCACATTCTTCACCCGGGGAGTGAAGTGGGGAACCTGCGGACCGGTTGGTCCGGCGGCGGCGCGCACACCGCCGGTCGATCCCGTATCTCCCAGAGCCCCGTTCGCCAGCAAGCCCTGCAGGGCGACCAGTCCGAATCCGTTCGAGGCACGCTGCAACAGCTCCCGTCGTGAAACTGCGGACTGGTCAGTCGACATACACAAACTCCTTCAGACAAAAGAGGGCGTGCAGCAGGTCGCGCCACACCAGAGTTTCCCGTTCGCCCGCGTCAGCCACTGCCGCATGCTCGCTGCGCAGCCCTTCGAGAAAGTTGATCGCCGGCGAAATCTCGTCCTCAGTCACTGGCCGGCCGAATGCCCGCCGGTACATCCACCCAATCCTGTCTGGATCGGTTCCTCCCCCTCCGACGACCCGCCGGGCCCCCTTGAGAGCCTGGTCGATCACAAACGGGTCATTCAGCAGAGTGAGCGCCTGGGCCGGGACGTTGGTGACATCGCGCCGCCCCCGTGTCGAGACTGGCTTGGGGGCGTCGAATGCTTCGAGAAACGGGTTGTGGGCATTTCGCCGGATGCGCAGCCAGACACTGCGGCGACGATCGCCATCGAGCGGTCCCACGGGCCCGCCCCCTTCGGTTTTCGTTGTGTAGTACACATTCGGACCCATCCCATACATCGCGAAAGACAGTTCTTCGGAGGTCGCCAGGATCGCATCCCGAATTGCCTCGGCTTCCAACCGGCGCACACGGGCATGCGACAGCAGACGATTCTGCGGATCGCGCTCACGGGCCAGTTCCGAAGGCTGGGACGACTGCCGGAAGGCTTGCGACAAGACCAGTTGCCGCAGCAGCGACTTGATCGACCAACCCCCGGCCATGAGGTCGCTGGCCAGATGGTCGAGCAGTTCGGGATGCGACGGCTGTTCTCCCAGATGCCCGAAATTGTCGACCGTGGTGACCCGTCCCTGCCCGAAGACATGATGCCATACCCGGTTCACCAGCACCCGCGCGACCAGGGGATTCTGCGGAGAGGCGGTCTGTTCGGCCAGCTCCAGACGGCCACTTCCCCGGGTCTCAAAGGCAGACTGTCCCCACAGCGACAGACCTCCCCGGGGAACCTCGTCGCGGGGACGGGTGTGGTTGCCGCGTTGGAACAGCGGCTGGTTGTACCCCGCCACCTCCAGCAGTCCCGCCGCCCGACGCGGCACCGGAATCTGCCCCTCGAGTTCGCGATACCGGGTCACCAGCGGAGCGACCTCGGGCAGCTCAGCCAGTGTCGTCGGCAAACGGCCCCCCTGCAGAAACAGGTTCAGGGTCTGGCAGGCGGTGTCATCGAGCGTTCCCTGTTCCCAGGCCGTCACTCCCTGCAAAAGCCGTTCGGTATGGCGGTGCGAGAGTTCCTCCGGCGTCTGCGGGGCGGGACCCGCCAGGAACCAGGCGATCGGCAATTCCGTCTCCCGGGGAGCCTCACCTCCATTCGACTTCACGACCGCCACCGCCCCCCAGTGGGCCCGCTCGGCCGGATCGGTGACGAATTCAATGTAAGCGTGCGATCCCTTGCGGTAGGCGGTGTCGATGCGGATCCACCCCAGTTCATCGCGCGACAACCGGGCGGCGGGGTAAATGCCCCCGTTCCCCAGGGGATAATTCTCAATCACCACGCGGGCCATCGCCCCCTGCCCCAACGCCCGCACGCTGATGCTGTCGGTGTCGATGACAAACCGGGGGGAACTCAACACCCCCGGATGACGGGGGCTCAGCAGAGCGCTGTACATTCCCGACGGCAGCAATCCCCGTAAGACCCGGTCCCCCGTTGGCTCGATGGTGAACTCGCCGGGCGGCGTCGACTCACCCGTCGGACCCGTGCCATAGCGGAACCAATCACGCTGTTGAGAACCGCGCAGATCCCACAGCGGCTCGAACTGGCGGTTGAACTCTTGTCGTTGGGCCAGTTCCCGCTGCCAGTGAGCTGCCTGCTCGGCCCAGCGCGTCGCGACCGAAGTCACGTCGGCCCCGGGCCGCTGCAGCGTGGCCCAGAGATGCAGCGGATGGGACGGATCTCCCTCGGCCTTCGCCAACGCCGCTCCCACCCGGTTCTCTTTCCCCGGAGCGAGTTTCGCTTGCTCGGCCGTCAACCCGGCGAGCTGATCCTGCAGCGTTTGACGCCGGGCCTGATCTTCTTCCGACATTGCCGCCAGCAAGTCGGCCAGCGTGACCGATTCCGGCCCGGCGGCGAAGGAGGCCGCCACTTCGGCTGCCGACAGGGCCCGGGCATAAACGCGAGCGTCTTCCACCTCACCCGCCAGCGGCGGATTGATATCCGACAGGCGCTGTCCGAAGAGAAATCGCGACTTCCCCTTCAGAAATGGCTGGAGCGTTCCTTTGGTATACGGTGCTCCGTAGGGGACTCCATTGCGGTACATCGCAATCGAGTTGTCGGCCGCGTAGACAATCGCCACGTGGACCAGCTCAGCGGGGCCGGCGGTCTCCCGCGGTCCATCGGGCTGCTGCGTACGATTGAAGAAGTCGCTGCCGGGCATCCAGTACCCGGGCTTCTGTTCGCCAAACACGATGGAATCGAAGAAGCGTCCCTCGGGCACATCCAGCCCAATCACGCCCCCCCCACGCTGGTCGTGGTTCGCCAGGGCCACCCAGGCCTCGAGGGTTTTTTCGCGCAGGTCGCGATCGAGGGGAACCGTGCGCATGTTGGCGGCGACGCCATCGAGCACCAGTCGGCCATTCCGCACCACCGCCCCCGAGAGCAGTTCGCCGTGGTGCGTTCCCACACTGTCGCGGGCGTCCCCCTCGAAGCTCCAGCGGGCATCGGGCTGGGGCAGATCGGCCGTACTCCCCTGCCCGCGCCGTTCGAGAACGGCCTTGCGGGCGGGACGTTCAATCCCGGCGATCTCGTCACGCAGTTGTTGCTGCTGGGCCTCGACCGCCACCAGACGCTGGCGTCGTTCGGCCTCTCCGCGCAGTCGCGCGGGCAACTGCTGGGCTGCCTGCCTCCACGCGGCGGCGAGCTGCGTACGAATCTCCCCCTTCAATCGCAGCAGTTCCTCGCGATGGCGATTCAAATCGGCAGTTGGATCGATCAGCAACTGCCCCGGGCGGCCACTCGCCAACACACCATACAGAGCATAGAAGTCGGTCTGTCGGATCGGGTCAAACTTGTGGTCGTGGCAGCGGGCACAACTGACGGTCAGCCCCAGAAAGGCCTTCGAATAAACGTCCACCTGGTTGTCGACCACCTTGACCTGGTCGTCGAGAGCATCCACCGGCACAAACCCCAATTCGACCATCCGCCAGTGCGCGGTTCCCAGAGCCGACTCGTTCCAACCCTCCACCGCATTCCATCGCGGCTGGGGCAACAGATCACCGGCAATCTGTTCGCGCACGAACTGGTCGTAGGGGAGATCGTCGTTGAACGCCCGCACAAGGTAATCTCGGTAGCGCCACGCATTCGCCAGCTCGGGGTCCCCCTGGCTGCCGTGCGACTCGCAGTACCGCATCACATCCATCCAGTGCCGGGCCCACCGCTCACCGAACCGGGGCGATTCCAGCAGGCGGTCCACCAGGCGTTCCTCGGCACCGGGAGCCAGATCGGCCAGGAATGCGTCCTGTTCGGCGGCGGTCGGCGGCAACCCGGTCAAGACGAACGTCAGCCGACGGAGCAGCGTGAGTCGGTCGGCGGCCGGCGCGGGGGACAAGCCCGCCGACTCCATTCGGGAGAGTAGAAACCGGTCCACCGGGGTTCGAGGCCAGTCGACCTGTCGGACCTCGGGAAGGGCGGGGCGCCGGACGGGCTGGAAGCTCCACCAGCCGCGGCGTGTCGTGATGATGTCGCGAGACTGGGCCTGCTGGTCGAGTTCTTCGGCCGTTGGAGGGTTGTCACGCGGGTCGGGGACACCGAGGGCAATCCAGCGTTCGAAGTCGGCAATCACCGCGGGCGGCAGCCGGGCCCCGTCACGGGGCATCTTCAATTCGGGCACTTCATGCTTCAGAATGCCGATCAACCGGCTCTGGGCCGGCTCGCCCGGGACGACGATCGCCCCCCCCGCTCCCCCCTTGAGCAGGCCCGCCCGGTGATCGACCGCGAGGCCCCCCTCGGTCTGGCGGACGGAGTTGTGGCAGTGCTGGCACTGCTCCACGAGAACTGGCCGGATCTTCTGTTCGAAGAATTCACGGCTGGCAGGGGTGACGGTGTCATCGGCCTGGAGAGATCCCGCCCCAGTTCCTCCGAGCAGGCCCACCCACAGAGCCCAGCCACACCAGACGGGACGAAAAACAACCCGCTTCCGAATTCCAGACACCGCAGCACACCTTCCCCGCAGAAGACCTGGTTGTTTATGGCGAATGCCGCCAGGACCAAAGACCCGGTCCGTTTACCGACGCAGTTCCAGGACCGCCCTGGTCTCAGCCCCCTGCTTGAAGACCCGGATCACCGGAGTCGGCGGACCGGCCTCGGGTTGCTCCCCAGCTGCGGCGAAGGCGGCGTTGTCGATCACTTCGCCTCCCGCGCGGGTCAGCAGGGCGAGCAGCACTTCTCCCGTCACCGCATCGGTGAGGGTGCGAACCGACCCGTCTGCGAAAGCCACGGGGGCCCCCTTGCCTGATCCCATGGCGTAGGGAGTGGGGATCGAATCTTTCTTCCCCACATCGGCAATGGTCACACCCACTTCGAAGTCTTCCGGCTTCATCCAGGGAATCTTCTCCTCCGGCGTCGCAGGAACAACCAGAATGGTGTTGGACGTACCATCCGTCACAGTGCGCATTCCCAGCCCCTTTCCAAAGGCCGAGCGGTCATTTTTGTCGGCCATTTCCACCCCCTCACCGAGGAACATGACGTCATCTCCCGTCGGGACCACGTAATGGGTGTGAAACTCGTTGTTCTCGCCATGGATCGGGTCGGAATAGACCTTCGGCATCTGCGACAGCAACTTGCGGTTGTTGGGACCATCCCACGGCTCGTCAAACCGGTATTGGTTGTAAACTTCGTTTCCCTCCAGAAATGGCAGGATCAACACGCGCCAACTGTGCCAAGGTTTGCCATCGGGACCATTCACCACCGCCGGCGGAAACTGGCCGTAGGTGTCGTGATAGTTGTGCATCGCGAGAGCAATCTGCTTGAGATTGTTCTTCGACTGAATCAGTTTCGATTCCGCCGCCACAGTCCCCCCCCTCGCGGCCGCCTCATCGAGCGGCGCGATGTCGGGCAGCAACCTGAGCCTGGCCGTTGTGGTCTTGACGGGACGGAACAGCATCAGGGCTTCGCCCGCCTTCAATTGCGCCGCCGCCCCTGGTCCAACTTCGACGCGTGCCCCTCCGTCCTCCAGGATTTCGGTGACCTTCACCCGCACGACCCGGGACCCCTGAATCCCCCGTTGCGGCTCACTCACCGCGAGCCCCAGGTACCAGCCTTCGATCAGGCCTGGCTGCGGAACGGGTCCGTGGTCCTGCTGCAGCGATGCGGCTTTGAGTTCCAATTCCCCCGTCGCCATCACCTTGACCACCTGGCAATTCACCGGAGACTGCTGGTTACTCAATTCGTACGCCTGCCCCGCGTCCTCCGCCTGCGCCTTCTGGGCGGGAACCAGTTTCTGCAGCGGAATGACCGCCTGCGGAGCAGGGCGACCGACGGCTTTTTTGACCTCGGCCTTTTTCTCTTGGGCGGCGACCGGAAGACCGCAGGCCACACACAGCAGACCGAACAGACCGCACAGCCAGAGACGGGACGATGATCGCAACATGCCTGATCCTCGATGAGCAACGGATGCAGAACACTCAAGTCTCGACGAGTGTACCCCTGCTCTTCCATCCGCGACAACACCGCCGACACCCGCTGCACTGCGGATTGACTGGAGGGATCAGAGTCAGCCCTTCACCCAGCATCCACCGCCGCACCAACATGGGCCGCAGAGCCGCTGCCAAGACCTCAACCCACCGTGCCAACCCCAGAACGGTCGGACAGGAATTGTCGCCGTTTCGGTGCGCGTCGATTGGGATCTGGTTCTCGCGCATGGCGTGGTCGCCCAACGGACTGCCGCGGCCACGGCCATTGCCATTCCGAATCCCATCGCAACTCAAACCGCCCATGCGGCTGTCGCAGCGTCCAGGCCTCAAGCCCCCTGTCTGCTTTCTGCTCCGCATTCCAACGACGTCAACCCGCAGGAGACAAGCACACCAACTGCGTGGTCAGCTTGCACTCCCACCTCACTCGGCCCCGTCACTCCAGGACAGCCCTGGTTCCCGCCTCATTGCGGGTGATGCGGATGACCGGATCCCGGCACCACCCCCACGATCCAAAGACTTGGGCCAAGTGACGCGGAGCCATTGGAGAACTCATTTTCATTAGTTGACCAATGTCTTGACCAGCGCCAGGCATCGTCCCCATTCCGGGCATTGCCCCCCCGGCACCGCCACCGCCCCTAGAGTCCTGGCCCAGCTTGCCCACATCCCGACGGGGAGCGACTCCCAAGCCACCACTGCCGGGGATCCCCACGCCCATGCCCCACCCCAGGGAGTCATTCAACGCACCCGAGTCCCCCTTACTGAGGCTGGCACTGTTCAGAAAGGCAAGACCCCGGTCATCAGACGGAACCGGGTCGGGGGAGCCATCGCGGTTCACCACAGAAAAAATATACTTGTGCACAGGAATCAACGGCTTGTTTCGACACGCGAAGATGGCCAGAGCCGCCCGCCTTTTGTTCCAGACATAGGGGGTCGGGATGGGCCTTCCGGGTTTGACGCGCGGGAAGTTCAACTCCAGATCCAGATCCTCCGGTTTCATCCAGGGAATCTTCCGCTCGGGAGTGACGGGTATCAGCAGAAGATTCTCCAGAATCAAATCATCATCGGAATTGTAATACCGGGAATTGTAGTAGACTCCGTATTGAACGGGACGGTGGTATATCAGCGACAGTCGGGATGCAATTCTCAGAATGGGATTCAAAAAACTCCGATCATCACGATCCGCCATCTGCACACCCTGGGCCCGGAACTGCATGGTGTCACCAACCGGCACCGCAAAATGCGCGAAGAATTCGCGATTCGCACCATGAATCGGATCCGAATACACCTCTGGCATCTGCCCCAGCAACCGACTGTTGTGCGGTCCATCCCACGGCTCGTCGAATCGATATTCCAGATACACCTTGTTAACGCTTTGATCCCATCGGCAACGCTCGGTATCACGGGCATATCCTGAGACATGCTTCCTCTTCAGAAACGGAAGAATCAGCACGCGCCAACTGTGCCAGGGTTTTCCGTCTGGTCCCCACACGACGGCCGGTGGGTAATGGCCGAAGTGCTCTCTGTAGGCGACCAGGGCGTCTGCCAAATTTCGTAAATTGTCTTCCGACCTTTCGAGGCGCTCCACCATGATCGTCTCCGCCCACAATTCATGCGGATCCTCGAGAGAGACGATCTCAGGAAGCTCTTGAATCTCGTCGGCTGTCGTCAGGTTCAGGCAGAGAATCAGCAATTGACCGGCTTTGAGCTGCTTCGCGGCCGTCATTCCCACCTTCACCCTCGGTGGACAAAGGGTGCCGCACTCGATGACTTTGACCTTGACAACAGAAACCGCCGGAATCCCCGCTTCGGAATCGTCGAAAGCCAGCCCCAGGTACCAGTTGGGGAGGAAATCAATTTCATGCGTGAGCTTGAAGCCTGGATGGGTGAACAACTTTCCCCAGCGGCGTTCGAGCCGAAGAATCCCTGTCGCATCAACCTCCTCAATTCGGAAGGGCAAGTGGGTTTTCGCGCAATCGACAACGTACTTTTCGTCACAACCCTGTGGTTGATCCGGGGACGATGGCGCCTGGAGCACGGTTGTCAGGCGACTCGAGTTCCCGGGATCAGACGGCCCGGGCTGTGGCGATTGGCCCCAGCCGGTACGAACACCGCTCAGCACCATCACCCCGATGACGCCGCTCAGAACGTGAAACACGGTAGGCCGGGTCATGATTTGACCTTTTCTTTCGATGACAGGGACTCTGTTGACCGCATTCGGTGGTTCTCGCGGTCTTGCGTCCTCATCCGAACAGACAGGACCAGCCCGCCGCCTTCCCGCACAACTCAGCGTTTTCGCAACCGCCGCCGAAACCCTTCCTGATCGACCTGCTCGACTTTCGCGATTTCCCCTCAGGACCTCTGGCCGAGACTTGTCGGCACCCCACTCAACCCGCACACCGTTTCCCTTTTGGAAACGACGTCTCTCAGGGCTGCTGTTGTCCTCCTGGTCCGGCTCAGTTCATGTCCCCAATGCCTCAACATCGCGAGGAGACCAGAGGTGAGACGTACACAAGATCGTGAAAGTTCCCACTCGATTCCGCGGGACTTCGCCCCGAGGGGACTGTGCCAGACCGTTCGCCACCTCCAGAGAGTTGCCCGAACTCGCATCACAACCCGCCGTCGTCATTCTGTTCGCCTGTGCGCTGCGGGGCACCCGATCGAAGCGGGGGCGATCGTCTCAGCGAACGACGACGCTCATCCCACCTGCTGGTGAGACGCACTGCCCTGCCCGCTGCACAGAGTCCAATACCTGGTGCAATACCTGCTTGCACGATTGCTGAAGAGCCCGGTCCGCAGTAGTGCATCAGTCTCGCAACGCCTCCCTCGACATGTTCGGCGGACCAACGGGGTTTGCAGCGCACGAATTCCGGACGGCGGTTCGGCGACCCCTCAAACGTGGGCCGGCAGAGGCATTTGTCTGTTTTTCCTGCCGACATGACAACTACAGCAGAGCGGCCTCTGACCCCAGCCGGCAGACGGACCGGCGGGGTGATCACACCCGGAGTCATCGGGCGTCCCGCAGTGACAATTCTTGAAGTGACCTCCGCGACTCAACGCCTGTCCGCCGGCAGCCCCAGAATCGGCCGCAGGGCCGCCTCAAACGCGTCGGCTTGACGCACAAACCCGAGGTCGGTGGGGTGCGAGCTGTCGACCGTCCCTTCATTGTCGGCCCCCAGCAGGTGTTCCCCTGCCAGATAATGCAATCCGGGAACCCCGGCCTGCTGCAGACGCTCGAAAGCCCCCCGCAGTTCCTTCCGGCTCTCCACGTTACGCGTCCGCTTCGATTCCACGAGGAAGCTGTCGGAGTAGCTGCGGTCTTCCACCAGCAGGATCGGCGTCTGCGGATGCGCGTCCCGCAGGATCTTCACCAGCGGTTCCGTCCGCTCGCGCACTTCGCCGGCGTTGATGTTCGGCAGGCAATCCAGCACGTAGACCGCCGGGTCCAGCTCGGCCAGCAGCCGCCCCAGCTCGGCCTCCATCCGGCCATTTCCCGAAAACCCCAGATTGATCACCGGCCGCCCCAGCCGGCGCTGCAGAATCGCCGTATGCACCATCCCGGGCCGCGAGGCACAGCCCCCCTGGGTGATCGACGTTCCATAGAACACAATCGGTTTTTCCTTCCCCGTTCCATAACCCGGCGCGGCTGCCACCGTTGCCCCCCGCGCCACTCCCAGTTCGACCTCCGAGACCCCGTTGTAGAGGGGCAGATACAACAGGTATTCCCGTTCCTCGGCAGGCAGGCCAGACACAAGTGCCGCCTGGTTCGTCTGCTCGCGCGGAAACCCACACGCCAACCAGCGCCACGTCCCCTGATGTTTCACATAGAGATCGACGCCACTCACCCCCGTGGCGGGCATGTGGGGCATCGCGAGATTGGTCGAAGTGACCGTCCACCGACAGTGGATCGCCGGCGAGGCCGTGGTGAACCGCACGCACAACCCGGCCGAGTGCCGGCTGAGATTCCAGACATCCTTCCGGACCAGCGTTTCCGCCTTGGCGGGGAGGCGGTCGTAGAACGCCGCGGTTTCGCTCCAACCCCGCCCCTCGACCGGCAGTTTTTTCAAATCGTACCAGTCGATCCCCGCCGCCTCCTCCCGCCGGGCCCGCGCCGGGTCGAGTGCCTGGCTCCACGCCGGGGCCAGCCATACCAACGACACCAGACACCACCCCACCAGGCACCAGACTTGCGAACGCATCATCCACCTCGACAGGCACGGGAAACTCAACCGGACGTCTCTACAGCTGGGCATCGAAACGCTCCCCCGCCACAGCGTAATTCCCGGCGATCCACCGTCAAGCGACGCCGGCGGCCGGGGGGACGAAGCGACGCCTGTCGCTGACCTGCGGTCGCACCACCGACTCACTTCATCCGCGGGTCACGCCAGCGTTTTTCGGTTCCCTCGATCCGCACGGGGTCCCCGACCGGTTCGCCATCGCATAGCACGAGATACGCATCGGCTCCGGGGACACTGTCCCACTTGAGCAGAGCCCGCCCCGCGGTCTTCAAGGGGGCCGAGACCGCACTGCGCACTCCCTGCGGTCCAATGGCCACCAACTCGTAGGTATGCGGGCCTGTCTCATCCTCCTCGTTGGCCGACGGCGCCTGCGGCACCGGCAGGGCATGTTGCCGCAACTGGCCCCCCCACAACTCGAGCACTTCGCGAGGTTCGGCCAATCCACTGCCACCATACCCTCCCCCACCCAGACTCATCATCCCCTGGCCAATCACCGCGTCGGTCAGAGGTTCCTGGTGACCGGGACGGAACGTCTGCAACCGGATCCGCCCCGGATGAGTGCCCCCATTCCACCGCTCCCGGGGAACCTCCGAGAACTCGACCCCTTCTCCCTGCACAATCGCCATCTGTCGCCACGCTCCGTCGAGCCAGACATTCCACGAGATGTGCCCCGGGGCCCGGCGCAGCGAACCATCGCGTTCCACGGCGTGAAACCGGTCATCAAAGGGATCGTCGACTTCACCCTTGATCAGCCGGCTGCGGACCCACAGTCCCCCCGGTCCATCCGCCAATCCCTTCGCATAAATCCCCCGGGGAATCTGCTGCTCTTCATAGCCCTCTTCCCACGGTTTTCCGGTGTCCGAGACAATCAGTTCACCGCGCACCACGAGGCGGTCGACTTCCAGGTTCCGTACTGCCGTTCGGGGAGGAACCACCTGTTGCACCGCGAGGGTGGCAGCCACAGACAACACGATGGTCAGCAGGCGCTCAGACATCGACAACTCACGAGTCCGGGGGAAACGGGAGCGGACCTCACGATGAGGGATGCCGCTCTGCCGACAAGGTAGACCCTCCTCCACCACGCCGCCAGAGGCGGTTCCCGCAACGGGCCAGAATGTCGAAATCAGCCATTGGTCCGGTCTCGCTCACCGCGCCCCGAGAATCCATCCTTCCTCGGTCAGCGCCGCGTGCCGTTCGCCGGCTGTCAGGCCCGCCGGCTCGGCGAACCAGCCCCCCAACTCCCCCGCCCGGTCGATACGGGCCACCCACTGGCATTGCGACCGGACCTGTGCCCGATCGCGCACCAGGCTGGCATCCCGACTCATCGCCTGAGCCGTCGCCTGCGACACCACCCCCATGAAAATCTCGGTGCAGACGATCGCCGGCCCCGTCGATCCGGTGAGCTGGGAGGTGAATCCGGTTTCATAAGGAAAGACCCGGCACACCGGACCCAACTCGGGGTCCTGCCGCAGCCGTTGTAACATGGAAATCCCCAGCAGCGTCTGACTCCCCACGGCGCCAATTCCCGCCAACTTCCAGGTTTCCTGGGTCCGCGGCAGATGCAGCTCGGTGGTCCGTCGCCGGGCCAGTACCACACCGTGGCGCGAGACAAACGGAAACCCGGGCGAACGGGGAGGAATCGCGTCCAGTGCCACACTCTCGGGCCGGGCCCAGAAGGGACCGGGTCGGTCTCCCGCACACAACTCGTTCAACTGCGCCGCCACTTCGAAGCGATTACTGCGGTTTCCTGACTGCTCGCAGGTGCGTTCGGCCAACTCACGCCAGATCCGCTGCCAGGGGGCCTGGTCCTCCTGCCAACCCAGAGCCCGGGCCAACCCGGCGGGGTACCCCAACGCGAAATCCATTCCAACCAGCACCCGCCGTCTCAAACGCACATGTCGCCGCAACCGCTCACACAGATGTTCCACCGCCTCCAGGCGGGTGCGGTGATACGTCTCGACCTGCCGGCCCGAGCTGCGCAGCCGTTCCCCGATCCACGGAGAATCGGCCCGCGGCCGCTCGGGCAAGACCCCGTTCGCGGCACTCCAGTCGACGAAGAGATAGGCATCGAACAACGCCATCACACCCCCCACCCAACCCGATTCGGTCTCCGCCCGTTGACCCGGTGGCTTCCGTCGGCCTGCCGGTTTTCAGCCCGGGGGTTCGATCCACCACGAATAGAACGCCCCGTTTTCCAGCTCAAACTGCAGCGTGACCGGCTCTCCCACGTGACTCGCCAGGTCCCCCATTTCCCAGACAACCTCGCCACGCGGCTGGTCTCCCCGCACGACGGCGGACCGCGCCAGCACCTGATCCTGCTCATTGCGTACCTCGACCCGCAGAGTCCCCCGAGGGGCGTCGAAGTTCACCCGCAAGCTCCCGGCAGGCAGCCGAAACCTTGCCGTGGTGAGAGTACCCGGACTCTCCCCGGCATCGAGCGAGACAAACCCATCCCGCCGCAAGATCGCCAGGCAGACCGCGCCGCCATCCCGGTTCCGGTCGGGCAGCAGAATGGTCTTTCCGTTCGGATAGTCTCCCTCGTAGTCGAACGAACTGCGCCACTGCAGGCCGGTGTAGTAGAACCACAACTCATCCCCGCGCACCACTGGTGCCGACGGACTGATGATCTGCGTCAGATCGTAGGCTCCCGATCCCACCCGGGATGGTCCCAGAAACGTCTGCCGGTTCCCCACCCGCGACCAGGTCTTCAAATCGCGGCTGTGCACCACCTGCACAAGGTGAAAGCCGTCTGTGTTGGGATAGTTCGGGACCGTCCCCGTGGAATGAAACATCGCAGGCAGTCCCAGGTACTGCCCCTCGTACTCGAACACTCCCATGTTGTAGACGTCGACCCGGTAGTCGGCGGGGTCGTGAAAGCGCGGCGGTAGCAGGGTGCTGTCGGCCAGACGGGCCTCGATGTTTCGCCGGCCCAGTTCCTGATCGAGATCATCGGCGGCGAACACCACCCCCAGATCGGTCCACTGCCGGAAGTCGGTGCTGGTGGCGATCGCCACCGCCCGGCCATTCGGCCCGCCCCGTTTCACCGTGTGAATAAACAGCCCCGTCGTGGGTGACAGGGTGAAATTCCCCTCATCCGAACTGCCAATCGCCGGAGTCTCGATCGCAGTCCACTGAATTCCATCGGGTGAAACGGCGAATCCGCGATTGAGCAGCGGGGCCTTGAACAGCCGCGCTGGATCCTTCTCGCGGCCATCCCGCACCGCCATGTCGATCCGCATGTTCGGATGGGGCAATGGCTGCCAGTTCAATCCGTCGCCACTCTCCCACAGGTTCTCATCGGTGGTCAGCACGTACAGCAGCCATTTCTGCCGCGTCTCATCCCAAATGGGTGCCGTGCGGGTCTGCATCGCCTGCGCGGCCCGCGGAGACCGCACCACCGCCCCGCGCTTCTCGGGGCGATGAAAGACCCGGACCAGACCTTCCCGCCGCCCCCAGCCGACGTCATCCAGAACCAACTGCCTGCGCCCCGGCACCACCTCGAGTTCGGCGGCCGGGGCCAACCCCGGCAGTCCGACCAGCCCCAATCCCATCAGCAGTGGCCCAATCAGCAGCGGCCAGACCAGCCAACCGCGGTGGGAAGCAACACGACCTCGGTCGCGATACGGCACTCGCATGAGACGTTCCTTGGGTTGATCCCGCGCTGCGACAGACTCCGCATGAGCGCTGGTTCGGGTTGTCTGGCGACAGCCACGCTGGGCTTCCGGGCGATCGTAACAGAGACGCGGACAACGACGTATGCAGGCCAACGGAAACAGCTGGACCCACCGCAGTCCGGCACCCGCGCAAAAAACAACCGGGACGAAAGAGAGCAACTCCTTCGTCCCGGCAAGTTCAGAACCGGTCAAACGTAGAGACTGGAATCAATGAGCGGGAGGCGCCTCGGTCTGGACCGCCCGATTGCGGAACAGGAAGTCGATGATGTTCCCCTCGTGCGGCTGCAGCCAGTTGAGTTGCAACGTCTTCACCGGGCCCAGGTTCAACCGGTCGATGTTGGTCGCGTCCAGCAGCTTTTGTTTCCACTTTTCGTCATGGGTGAGTGCCGTACAGACCAGCGTGGGTCCAATCTCGGCGATCATCTTGTCTTGAGGACATTCGACCACCACGCCAAACGGGAACATGTACTCGGCCCGCGTCAACGTCGGCTCGGGGCTGGTCGCATGGATGATGGTGGGGCGGAGGAAGTCGCACCGCTCGTGCTGCACGAGGCGCGGACCATTGCGGTACTTGGCAGTCACCTCGGTGACCCCCGGTTCCCGGCACCCTTCGTCAATCTGCGCCGAAACCCCCTCGGCCTGTCCCTTCACCGTGAACGCGGCGAGCGAGGCCTTCGGATCGGTCATCGGCAAGGGGGCGATGGGGCCAATCCGCTGGGCGATGGCGTCGGCGATCTCTGCGGTGTGACGCGAGGCCCAGATGCTCGATGCATTGATGCAGCCGCGGCCGCCATTCAGGAAAATGCTGTCGACCAGAATATCGAGGTACTTGGGCCAGTCGTCGACGACGTCGTCCCCCCGCAGAATCTTGCTGAAGCCCGGGCCATGCACCTGCACGCGGGGATTGCCGGCGTACTTCTCGATGGTCGCCTGACCGCCAAAGATCATCGAGCGGTCACACGCTTCCATCACCGCGGGGCCGACGTCGTGCCCGCCGGGATACAGCGAAATCGCCTCCCGGGGAATGCCCGCCTGGTAGAACGCCTCGGTCATGCGGTAGGGAGTCCAGATCTCCTGCGAGCCGGGCTTCAACACCAGACCAATCTGCAGGGCGATCGCCGGCAGCCACAGGGTATGCACCCCGGGAGAGTTTGACGGCAAGACCAGACCCAACACGGGGCTGTTGGCCTGGTAGCTCAGCATCACGCCGCGGTTCTCTTTGCCAAAACCTTTCGAGAGAATGTCGAAGGGCAACCCCCGCGTGAGCGCTTCGAGAATCTCCCGCATGTGGGTGAGCACAAAATGGTTTTTCCGCATGTTGAAGGCGGCCATATGCTCGGGCAGTCCGGTGGTGGCCGACTGCATGCGGCAGAAATCGGCAGGGGTCTGCGTGCCATTGCCGATCGGCAGGGTGGCGTTGAGATACAGGTCGCCCGCCTTGGCCATCATCTCCAGCAGTTGATCGATCGAAAACTGCCGCAACGAGTCCCGTGCCCGCTGAGCAAACCGCCGATCCATCTTCACCATGGCGCCGTTCGCCTGCGAAACACGGGCGACCGGTTCGCCGGTTTCGAAGTGCACGACCTCCTGCTTTTCCATGCTGTCGTAAGGCTTGCCCCAGCGCAGAACGGGAATATCAATCATGGTGTACCTGGTGTGGTCGATGGGCTCGGAAGGTGTCTGAGGGAGCGGACAGGACGGCGGCAAACAACGCCAACCAGCCGCTGTTGCTCTTCATGGGGGAAAGCGACCGGCGGGACTGCCACGCAACAGCGGTCCCGCCGGCAACATGGCTCGGCCTGAGGAAGGGGTGAACCCGGTCTCAGGACTTAGTACACGCCGACCGTGGTCGACTTGGCGAACTCGTGGAACGGACGGGTCCCGCTGATTCCGTCCCAGGGGTAACGGGCGATCGGCTTTTCGCGCTCCCCTTCATCACGCTCCATGAATCCGGGAATGAAGGTTTCCTTCGTCAGGGTGGTCAGCTTCACCCGTCCCGTGCCGCCGTAGGGAACCAGCGTGTTGTAATCCTTGAACTCGACCACCTCGATGACGGCCCGCGGCTGCGGGGCGAAGTAGGTGATCTTGTAGTTGTCGGCGGGGTCGAACGGCTTGCCGCAGGCGAGACCCATCAGGGTGTTGCCGTAGGTGGGGGTCATGAAGACCGGGCCCGACTCGGGATTGTTCGGATCGCAAAGCAGTTCTTCCATCGCGAACCGGTACCACTGCGGGGTGAACTCGGTTCCGCCGGAGAAGATCCCGGTAATGCCGGTCTCCTTGATGCTCGACCCCTTGTCGAACAGCTTCTGGGCGAGTGCCTCGAGCAGCTTGGGGGTGGTGAACATGCAGCGGATGTCGTGGCCGGCCGAGAGAATGGTCAGCGCCTGGTCGATCACGTGATCGCGGTACGCCTCCATCTCTTTCATGTTGCCACGCTTGATGAGCTTCACCACCCAGCGTGGGTCGAGGTCGACACAGAAGCAGATGCCTCCCCGGTGCTGGGCGAGGTGCTCGACCGCCAGACGCAGGCGACGGGGACCCGATGGGCCCAGCATCAGCCAGTTCGAGCCCTTGGGGAACTTGTCGTCAGGCAGCGTGTCACTGAAGTTCTCGTAGTCGGTTTTCCAGTCGTCGATCTGCATCCGGCTCTTGGGAATGCCGGTCGTTCCCCCGGTCTCGAAGACGTAGACTCCCTTCCCCTTGAGTCCCTGG
This sequence comes from Planctomycetaceae bacterium, assembly GCA_046339535.1. Lineage (GTDB taxonomy): Bacteria > Planctomycetota > Planctomycetia > Planctomycetales > Planctomycetaceae > UBA10511. The sequence continues at coordinate 18,428 of JBKDUK010000321.1, forward strand.
GGAATCCACCGGCTGATCGGCCCGCCCCGCAACCATTCGTCTTCGAACGAGGGGAACTTCTTGAGATCGTCGTAAGTCTGCACAGCCTTGCGCGGATCAAACCCCAGCGACTTGGCCCGCTCCAGCCAGAAGGGGCAGCCCGTGGCAGGATTGAAATGCCACTCGATGATCTCACGGACATGGGCGTCCAGCTTGTCTTGGGCCGCTTTCAGGGCCGCTTCGGTGGCGGGGGCGTTGGGGTTGCTCACGTGACAAATCTCTCGGGAGACGAGAAGCAGGGGGGGAGAAAACTTGGGCCGGTCTGGCTGGGGAATCATAGATTCTGAGAGGGGGTTTGCAACACGCAGCACGCTGCCGTCGGGCTCCTCGACCGGGTATCATTTTCGGGAAAACCTCTCACCTCAACCCAGACCCCACCGCCCCGTGAATCCTGCCTCACCCGCCACACTGACCCGCCGCAACCTGCTGACTGCCAGCCTGGCCACCACGCTGCTTCCACAGGCCCTGCCAGCTCTGGCCGGTAACGAGCCGGCCCCAAATGCCCAGCCTCAGCCAGCCCGGACAGCCACCGGTCAAAACCGTCCACCCGCCTCCGTGGACGAACTGCGCACCTGGCTCGAAAACATGGTCTGGTATCACCGGTACACTCTCCCCGAAATCAACGCGGTCACCGGACTCGATCCGGAGGCGATCACCCGGTTTCTGGCGAAGTTCGAAATCACACCCGACAACGCCCCACCCCGGGGTGCCGAAGCTCCTCTGCTGGTGCTTCCTTATCCGGGAGGCCGGCACCCGCGCATCGGTTTTCTCGACGGGGCGATCGAACCGCAGCGCGAGACGAAGGTCAGCATCTTCACCCCCTGGGATCCCGCCAGCTACGTGGTGGCCGACATTCCCGAAGCGCTCTGGTCGAACCTCGGCCTCACCTACCTCGCCCATACCCACATCCCCACCGTGTGGGACAAGCAGGAGATCACGCTCGAACCCCTGGAGTGGCGGCGCACAGCCGAGGGGGCGCTGGAGTGCGAACGAAAACTCCCCAACGGCAT
>JBKDUK010000322.1:0-11046 GCA_046339535.1 Planctomycetaceae bacterium
CCTTGTTCTTCAGGTCCCAGGCTCGTCGGCGACGAACCTCACGCCAATCCGTGGCTTGCTTGGTGCTCATGGTTTGGATTTGATACCGCACTGACGCCATCTTTACCAGTCACGACGCCGGTCAGTAATAATGCAACAAGGCCAGCCGCGATGACGCGGCTGGCCTTGATTGTGCATGCAGGGTCTGGCCCTGGGAAACTTCCGGCCTCGCTGATGGCTCCACGCCTTGGGGTAACCTGATCACACGAAAAACACGTGGAAGTCACCGGGGCAGTGCCCACCAGCGCGCTGTGGCGACAGGTTGAGCCGGAAGACTTCTCGCCGGGCGAATCTCCGGCGAGCAGCGCCAGCCTGGCCAGGAACTACTTCTTGGCCGCCTTCCCCTTGGCCGCCTTGCCAGCGGCATCTCCCTCTTCCTTCTTCTTCACTTTCTTCTTGGCCGAGATCTTGATCACCCGGGTCTTGGGCAGACCGATGACCGATTGCCCGTCCTTCCAGGTTTCCTGGGCCTTCATCTGATTGACCCGTTCCTCACGCTTCAGCACATTGCGCGAGCGGACGAGTCGTCCCTTCCTCTTCAGGCTCTTGTCGATTGCCACGCCACGAACTCCTGCCGGGAGGCGAAGGAACCAGGTTCCACCCCTCGCGGCCACTGTGAATGCGAACAGGGGAGGGCTCGGGTCACATGAGCCCCCATTGCGAAGCGGGAAATCCTACCGGGCATCCCCAAGCGTTGCAACCACGGGGCGGGTGAGGTGAATGTGTACGGGTGTGCTGTTTTTGGCTGGGGTTGGTCGTTGATTTCTGGACTGGCGGCTCATCAACGCATCGCCAGATCCCCGGACCGGTCTTCTCCCCGATTGTCTCTCCGGCTACGCGAGCAGTTCCCGCACGACGGAGGCCCGGGTCAGATCCGAGTCGGTCAGTGTTTCATTGCGGCCATCATGCTCGAAGCTCAGGCGCCGGTGATCGAGCCCCAGGCAATACAGCATGGTGGCGTGCAGGTCATGCATGCTGACCACCTGTTCTACCGATTCGTAACCGAATTCATCCGTCGCGCCGTGGGCGTAGCCCCCTTTGACTCCGCCGCCGGCCAGCCATAGCGAAAATCCCCGCCGGCTGTGGTCCCGGCCATTGGCTCCCTGCGAGACCGGGGTTCGGCCGAACTCTCCCATCCAGACCACCAGCGTTGAATCGAGCAGCCCCCGCTGCTTGAGATCCTTCACCAGGGCGGCCGAGGGTTGGTCGAGCTGGGCGGCGACTCCCTTTGTGGCATTGGCGTTGTCGGAATGCGTATCCCAGGGCTGCCCCTTGAGATAGACTCCCACGAACCGCACTCCCTGCTCGAGCAGCCGGCGCGCCAGAAGACAGCGCGTTCCGTACTGTGCTGTGGCTGCCTGGTCCATTCCGTAAAGCTGACGCGTCGCCTCGGTTTCCCCGGAGAGGTCGACCGCCGTGGGGACCGCCATCTGCATCCGGGCCGCCGTCTCGAAATCGCGCAGCCGGGCTTCCAGATCGGTGTTCTCGGGGAACCGCCGCTGCTGCTCGGCATTGAGTTGCTGGAGAAAATCGAGCTGCCGTCGCCGGGCGGCAGCCGGGACCCGATCGGGAGTCCGGAGGTTGAGGACCGGGGCGGTGTTGAGATCCCCCGCGTTGAAGGCGGTCCCCTGGTGCTGGGCTGGGAGCCAACCGGCCGACCAGTTCAGGGTCCCGTTGATCGGCAGCCCCCCGGGATCGGGCAAGACGACGAATGCCGGCAGGTTCTGATTGAGTGACCCCAACCCATAGGTCAGCCACGCCCCGAAGCTGGGTTTGTCGGTCGCGAGGGGATGTCCGCTGTGCGCGATCCGCAGCGCGGTTTCGTGACAGACCGATTCCGTGGTCATCGAGCGGACCAGGGTGATGTCGTCAGCGATCGAGGCGATGTGGGGAATCAGCTCCGACAGCAGCATTCCCGACCGACCCGCCTGCCGGAACTCGAATGGAGACCCCAGCAGATTGCCCGAACCCGCCGGCGACAAAGTCTCGACTTTGACCCCGCCGGGATACGGCTGGCCGCTCCGTTTCGTCAGTTCGGGCTTGGGATCGAACAGATCCATCTGGCTCGGCCCGCCGTTCTGGAACAGCACCACCACCCGCTCGGCCCGGGCCGGATGATGCGCCACCCGCAGCCCCCCCCGCTCCTGCGCCTGGAGCCAGTGGAGGGCCATCGATCCGAGGATTCCTCCAGCGGAGCGCCCCAAAAACGCACGACGTGGCAAGTGGGTGACCATGGCTCTTATTCGACGTACAGGAACGGGCTGCTGGCCAGCAGCATCTGGCAAAAATCGGTGGCCGCCCAGCGCTGGGCCTCGGCAACGGTTTCGGGACTGGTGTATTGCGTCCGCTGTGAGTCCACAAATCCGGCCGCGAGAGCCGCTTCGGTCGCAGTCGGCTCCCTCCCCAGCGCCAGCCGCCAGGCACGCCCCACCAGGGCGGCGGTCGATCCATCGGTCTCCGCCAGCAGCCGGCGGGCGAAGACTTCCGCGCGGGCCAGGGCGAAATCGGAATTCAGCAGCGCCAACGATTGCAGGGGGACCGTCGACGACGGACGGGTGGTGCAGATGGTCGCGACCGCGGGGGCATCGAACACCTTCATGAAGCTCAGGGTCTGCGACCGCCGTTGCTGCAGATAGACGCTGCGCCGCCATGCCCCCGGGGTCTGCTCCTCCACAATCACCTCGCCGATGGCGGTCTGGCGGGTGGGGACCGCGGGGCCGTGGGGAGTGCGGTCGAGCTGTCCGCTCACCGACAGCATCGCATCGCGGATCACCTCGGCCTCCAGCCGCCGCACGGGCCAGCGCCACCACAGGCGGTTGTCGCGATCCCGCGCCAGCCCGGCCTCGCGCGGGGCGGACGACTGGCGATAGACGGTGGAAGTGACGATGCGCCGGTGGAGTTCCTTCTGGCTCCAACCCCCCGCCACAAAACCAGCGGCGAGTTCTTCGAGCAATTCGGGATGCGACGGAGCGGCACCGCTGAGCCCGAGGTTGTCGGTCGTCGGCACAATTCCCCGTCCCAGGTACTGTCGCCAGACCCGGTTCACATGCACCCGGGCCAGCAGTGCCGCGGGACGCCCGTGGGGCCGCAGCAACCAGTCGGCGAAGGCCGAACGACGGCCGGTGGTGGCGGCGTCGGCCTCCGGGGTCGGGGGGACAAATTCCTCCCCGGGAGGGCTGAGAATCGACAGGGCGCTGGGGGGGACATCCCCCTCCCGCAGGTGGTACTGACCCCGGGTCAGGAAGGGGACAACCGGGGGCTTGCCCGACTTGTCGCTGACCCAGGCAATCGCCCGGCCCGGTTCGGGGGACCGCTGCGACTCCAGATTCTTCCGTTGTTGGTCGTACTGGGATCGCCGTTCTTCAATCGCCTTGCGGATCGCAGCCACATCCATCGGGGCCTCTGCGGCCGGGAGACTGCGCTCAACGCGCAGGTTGTCGACCACGAAGCTGCGGCCCTGGCAATAGAAGAATGCGAATCCCCCCTCGGGCAAATCGGCGGCGGCGAGAGTCTGTGAGGCGCCATCGGGCAGGCCATCGACGATGTGGTCCAGGCGATACTTTCCCCCATCGACATGGGTGACCCGGACTCCGTAATTGCGCCCCGGAACGTACCCCTGGGCCCCAATCGGCCCAAGCGCCTTTTGGTCGGCACCGGGATAGTCGCGGTAGACGGTGGTGGCGGTCGAGGGGTTGCCATCAATCAGCAGATTGCCCCCGTCCAGCGAGCCCGAGTCGTTGAAGTCGTGGGCGGCGATGCTGTAGCCCAGGCGTTCGGCCGGGCTCCCCTGGACTTTGTTGTCGACCAGGTCAAAGGTCGCCTGGACCCAGCCCCCCGGTTCGTCGGGGGTCCAGTCGAAGGCCCGTTGGGTGGCCAGCCACGCCTCTCCCGGGCCGGCGATGATCTGCAGCTCTCCGTCCTGAATGCGTGCGGCCGGGGGATTGGATTGATCCAGGTTGATCGCGGCACTCGGCTGGTCATCCCCCGGGGCGGTGGCCGACCAGCGGGTGGACCACCCTTCCGAAAAGCTCTCTTCGAACAGCAGTTCCGACGGTTCGCGATGCGCGGTCAGCCAGTCGGAGTAGTCGGCTTTCAGACGGGCGAGTTGATCCGCCAGCTCCCGTTCGCGCTGCTCCCACTGTTCCTTCTCGCCGGGAAGGTAGGCGTAGATCACCCGGTCCTTGGGGTTGATCCAGTCTTGCGGATTGAAGGCGGGAAACAGAATTGCCTGAAGCTGGTAGTACTCCCGCTGGGTGATCGGGTCAAATTTGTGATCATGGCAGCGGGCGCAGTGGACCGACAGCCCCAGCAGCGAGGTGGCGGTCACCTGAACCACCGCTTCGAGGGCGGCCCGGCGGTCGACCTCGAACGCCTCCGGCTCCTGCACGCCGATGTCCGAGCCATCCTGCCCATTCCGCAGAAAGTGGGTCGCCTCCAGGAGTTCGATCTGCCCGGGGGTGACCGGATGGCCGGGGTGGAATTGCGCCAGTTCGTCCCCGCAAAGCTGCTCGCGCAGAAAGCGGTCGAATGGCTTGTCGGCGTTCAGTGAGCGGATCACGTAATCGCGGTACCGCCAGGCGAGCGGGCGTTCGGTATCGGCACTGAAATAGCCGTTTGAGTCGGCGTAGCCCGCCGCGTCGAGCCAGTGTTTCCCCCACCGTTCCCCAAACCGGGCCGAGGCCAGGTATCGGTCGACCATCCGCTCGTAGGCGAGCGGCTCGGAATCGTGGAGGAACAGATCGACCTCTTCGGGCGTGGGCGGTTCCCCCACCAGGTCGAGAGCCACCCGGCGGATCTGCGTTTCCCGCGGCGCTTCCGGCCCCAGGGTGAGCCCAACCCCCTCCAGTTGGGCCTCGACGTGGGCATCGAGCGGGGTTCGCACCAGGCCGGGGTGTTGCACCGCCGGGACGGCCGGTTGGCGCAGCTTTCGAAAAGCCCAGTGCAACTCGGCGTCGGCACTGTCTGTGTTGGCGGCGGGCAAACCGGGGGCTCCGGCGGCGATCCACCGCTGCAGAAGCGCCTTGTCAGTGGAGGACAGGGGCTCTTGTTCGGGCATCTCGTCCCGTTCGACCCGCTGCCACAGCAGACTGGCGGCGGGTTGGCCGGGGACGATCGCGGGGCCGCTGTCGCCCCCGCGCGCCAAGGTGGCGGGGAGACTCAGATTCAGCCGTGCTGCCGGATTGAGCGGTCCATGACATTTCACGCAGTGCTGCTTGAGCAGCGGGCGGATGTCATGGTCAAAGCTGGGGACCTCGGCGTCGGCACCCCACCCGGTCGCACACCAGGCCAGAACGGGCAGAATGGCAGCACTGGTCCGAAGTCGCATCTCGGCATTCTCAGGGGCGGACGGCCAACCGCGGTGAACGAGACGACATTATGCCGAAACCTGTCCGCGAATTCCTTCCCGAACCGTCGCCGGATCCCGCCGGGAAGAACCGCGGGCTGAATGTGCCCTGTTGTGTTTGAATGTGGAGTTGAACGGCGACGCCAGTTCCCGCGATCGGTGCATTCGGAGAATCCCCTCGAGGGCCCGTTGTTCGGAATTCCCCAGTCCGGGGGAGCTACTGTGCGGCAACTCCAGGCTGCGGCTGGTTCCCCTGCAGGGAATGGCGTTGGCGGCTGCAGAGGAGAGATCTATCCCGCGGTTTTTTTCGGTTGCCGGAAGTGAGGATTTTCGGTCCACGCGGTCGGGCGATCCCGCGGTCAGGTTTTTTTCGATCCTGGTCCAGGGTGAACTCAGAGGTCCGCGCTCCCGCGATGTGACCTTCCGAACCCTCTCGATTCCATGGGGGCGTGGGGGCGGATTGGATTGTCCCGGCCGGCCTCCCGGTGTGTTCCCGGGATCGGAGCTTGGCGGTTGCCCGGCCAGCGAGGCTCGGAGAGAGCCCGGTGGCTGAAGGCCGAGAGAGTGGAAAGTCAAGGGCCGTAGAGCCGCCGGGACAGTCGGCCTTTCGTGTCCAATGAGGGGCAGTGATTCCTGAAGTCGTCCAGATCGCTGATCTCGCGACACTCCGGGAAACAACCCTCGCCGACAGGTCAGGTTTTCCCTGGGTCATGCGGCGGCATTCCCTCCCGCCAAAGTCTTGGCGCGACACCCAAGTTGCCGCCTGCAGTGACCGGGATGTGTGCGCATGGATAGTTGAGGAGATCGCTCTCGGGCATACGGCAACTTCGCCCTCGGCGGGCCTCGATAGAAGGGGCTTGGCGGAGGGTCGGTATGGACGCTCATGTTATTTTGTAAGTGATTCAGTTGAAACAGTTTAGGGTCAATTGGAGGCTTCCGGATCAAGAGGCTCAACCCGGTGGTGGTTGGATGGTTGCGGAGGAGTCGTACGCTCTTGTGGGGGGATCAGTTCGGGGACTGCCTGTGACTTTTGTACGGTTTTTAGGGGACAAAACGATTCTGTCGAGAAGAAGTATCTTGCGCAAAGCACGGGGGAAATTGGTTGAAGTAGGTATGTCGATGTTGACGATCCTGATTGTTATGCGGGCGACTCCGCCTTCACATCAGGTGGGTTGGAACAATCCGAGCCCCCCTTCACTCTGGGAGACCACCGTGAAACTGAAAGCAGCGCGACATCAGGCGATTCATAGCCTGTGCTTGGCCGCCATGTGCCTTGCCGGGTCCCTGGGCTCTGGTTGCCACAAGACGTCACTGATTGACGCTGTGGAGGAGTCCAGTCTGAGCGATATTCCCCGGGAGCTGTCCATGGCCAGCATTCCCGTGTATCGGGTGGCCCCCCCGGACATTCTGCTGATCGAGCTGGTCCGGAGCATCCGGCCGGCAAATGATGGCATCCGGGCGGGAGACTATGTGATCATCCGGGCCGCCAACCTGGAGCCCTACGACGCCGACGACGAAGAGGTCCAGAAGGCCCTCAAAACGATCAACGGTGAGTACCTGGTGCAGGCCGATGGAACGGTCGACCTGGGGCCCTGGTACGGCTCGGTCCGTATTGAGGGGCAGACCGCCTCCCAGGCCGAACAAAGTCTGGTCAACTACCTGAAGACTGAGCATCAGGGGGAAGAGGGCCGGGTCTACGGGGGCTATCAGAAACCGATTGTTTCGATGAGCCTCGCCGATGTGGGGGCGCGGCAGATTGTGGCGGGCGAACACCTGATTCGCCCCGACGGCACCGTGTCTCTGGGGATTTACGGCAGCGTCTACGTGGCCGGGATGACTTTGGATGAAGTCAAACAGTCGGTTGAGCAGCACCTGGGCGACAGTGTGCATGACGCCGAGGTGTCGGTCGACGTGCTGTCTTACAACAGCAAGAAGATCTATCTCATCACCGACGGTGGCGGTGTGGGTGAACAGGTCGTGACCCTGCCCTTCACCGGCGGCGAAACGGTTCTCGACGCCCTGGCGAACATCAACGGACTGTCGCCGGTCTCGTCGAAGCAGATGTGGATTGCCCGGCCCGCTCCGAACGGAACGGAAGTCGCCCAGGTGATGCCCGTCGATTGGCGGGCGATCACCCAGGACGGCGTCACGACCACGAACTATCAGTTGATGCCGGGTGACCGGATCTACATCAAGGCCGATTGTTGGGTGGCTTCGGACAACTTCATCGCGAAGGTTACCCAGCCCTTCTCCCGGATCTTCGGATTCATCCTGCTCGGGAATGGAACGGTTCGGACCTTGCAAAACGGTTCGAATTCGGGGGGTGGCGGCCTGGGGGGTGGCGGGTTCTTCTAAGACCCGGGGGAAGTCAGATTGTGAGCACCTGTGTCGACGGTTGGATGTCCTCCAGCCGTCGCCCGGCTTGCCGAACCGATCCCGATTCCCCCAGTCTGTTCCCGCCTGAGTGTCCAGCGTAACATTCTCTGGAAACCCCTTTCCCGACACGCGATCAAGAAAGACCATCCACCATGTGCAACCACAAGCGTTTTCTGCAGGGTTTGTTGGCTCTGGTTGCTGGCAGCCTGTTGACGGGCGAGGTGCTGGCCCAGTCAACTCCCCAGTTTGGCAACTCGACAGGCACCCCGTATCGCTCTCCGCTGACCAGCCGGAGTGCGAATCGGGGGTTTGGCAACGCAGGGCTGTCTCCCGGCAGCAGCATGGGAGCCAATTTGGGAAGCCGGTTGGGGGGGCCGACTTTGAACGGCGGCCGTCGTTCCACCAATTACACGGCCAACCGCAGAGGGCAGTACGGTAACACCCCTGCCCGCAACTCGACTCCCGTTCTCAGCCCGGCGCTGAACATGCTGCCTGGGGCGACGAACAACTTCTCCGGCCAGTACCTGCTGCGGACCCAGCCCTTCGAGGAAATCGGCCGACAGGAGCAGAATTTCGGCCGGCAGTTGGGAATGATGCAACAGGAAATCAACGCCGGCTCGGCTTCCCAGAGAGGTTATATGAGCGGAGATGCATTTCTCCCGATCCGTTCCGGGCTGACACCGACCGGACATGCCGTGGGCTTCTTCAACACCGGCACTTACTACCCCTGAGCCCTGCTCCTCTGAAAGCCTTGACTGTACGGGTCTGCGACCTGGTCCTGGCTGAGACACGATTCATCAACCATTCGTCCACCGAATCGGGCTGATCCTGCCGCAACGGTCTGCCTGTTCGAGATTCATCCCAAGGAGGGGATCACGTGACTCGTCTGATGTCTCTGGGCCGCTCGGCCCTGTTGGGGTGGCTGTTGGTTGCCGGCTGGGCGACCATCGCCCAGGCTGGTCTGCTCGACCGGGTCCTGGGTAATACCACCGAATCACAAACGGTGCGGGGGCAGTCTCCCTATCGCACCGAAGCGGGAGTCGACACGGAACTCGAGTTCTGCGGGGATTGTGATCACAACCCCAATCCGTGGAAGACCCGCCAGTGCCGCAAGGGGTGCGGAGCGACCTACTATCCCGCGCAACGTCCTTACTGCGCGCCCTGCTATGGGGTGTACCCCACTTGCTGGCGGCGTTTGGAAGAATGCTGGATGTGTCCGCAAGAGCGATTCACCACCCGGCCTTCGAAGTCGGGCCGCTCGAATCTGACCGAAGCAGGTGGCTTGCCTCCTGCTCCGGCGGCGACTCCGTATGTCCCCGCGGCTCCCACCTCACCGGTGGAAGAGACGCTGCCGGTCTCGCCCCCATCGATCGAGCATGCGGACGCGATCACCCCGCCTGCGGCTGAAGAGGCCCGGCGAGTCCGGCGGTCCCCCAGGATCCAGCAGGCCTCGCAGACCCGTCCCGCCTCAGCCCGGTCGGCCTCTGTGGCCCCGGCGGCTGCTGAAGCTCCTCAGGGTCGGGCCAAGACAGTCGAAGAATTGCTTCGCGACTTGCAGTAGCACTTCGCTCAACGGATCCGGGAAACAGCCGTTTCCCGACGGCGGCGTCCAACCGCAGCCGGTCGAAATCTTCCTCCACCGGGAAGATTCGACCGGCTGTAGCCGTTTTTGGGGGGGGCCAGAGTCACCGCCAAGGAGTGAGGATTCCCGCCCCAACCGGCCCGGATGCGAGCCGCTCTGCGAAATGCCAGAGGCGGTCGCACCCCGCCCTCACCGGGGTCTCTGCTGTTCCGCCATCGGGGAGCAGCCGTTTGATCCAGTGCAGTCCTGCGAGCAAGCATCCGCTCCGATCGAGCGCAGGAATGAGCGCTTCTTCCATGGGGGCGAGCGGGCGGACTGCATGATACGCGTCCAGCGCCGTGGTCCAGGCCTCCCGACGGGAACCACACAGGCTGCCCAGGAGCCGGGCGAGATCCAGAGCTGGGGAATCGCAGCGGGCGGCCTGGGGGTCGATGATTCCCGAGACCTCATCTCCCTCGAACAGCACATGCTCGCGCCAGATATCTCTCAGGCAGGGCTGAATGGGAAGGAGACGCGCTGACCACCGTTCGAGTTCCTGGGCCACCGCCGCCCCACATCGCTGGATCTCCCCCAGAACAATCTCCACGGCGGGATGCAGGTTGGTGGGCAGGTGTTGGAGCGCCTGGCCGCGGAGTGCCTGGAGTTCGGTGGCGACGGTCTGCCGCAGCAAGGTGGCCCGCTCGCGAGCCGCCGGCGACGGCTCGGCGGGATGACTTCGAAACCAGACCGCCTCGCCCGGCTCGGGAACGAAATGTCGGGCCCGTTCGTGCCAGCGTGCGAGGGTCTGGAAAGCCGCCTTCACACGCTGGTGCTCCACGCGCGGTGACCGGTCGGCCTCCCCCGACAGCCAGGGCTCACACTGCCAGAGCCAGTTGTGTTCGATCAGAAAGGGCTCTCCGCCCGCGGTGGTTCGGGGGGAGGCGATGAAGGTCAGCCCCCCCGTCGCGAGGTGCCGCAACAGCCGCTGAAGGCCCCTCTGGCGGCAAAGATCAACATCGGTCAGAGGCAAGGCCTTCAGACACCAGGGGGAATGGTCGCCCGTCACCCGGTAGACCCGCGCTCCGCTGAACCCGGGCCGTCCGACCGCTGCTGCGTCCGAAGTGGGACCGATTTCAAACCCGCGGAGGACTCCCGGGGGGATGGGTGGCGTTGCAGTCAATCTCAGAGAATGGTTGGGAGTCACCGACGCCGACCCGGTCTCGGGGTGAGCACTGAAGGAGCACTGCCGGCAGAAATTGCCTCGTCTGCCTGATTGGCACAACTGTCATGGCCCTCAAGACAGGCTGATTTCCCGAGGTCTTGGCGGGAGAGGCGGTTGACAGCTGTCGGATGGCAGTTTTACAACGGAAGGTATCTCTGAACAGTGGTCCCTGATGTGCGAGAGTTGCCCCCGATGAGTCGGAAACACAGACGAGTCTTGTGGTCGGTGTCGGCGTCGTGTCTGGCTCTGGTCTTGAGCCAGTTGCCCGGTTCGGCGTGGGCGTGCTGGTTTGGCTGCGGCGGAGGGTGTGGCGGAGGGTGTGGCGGAGGGGGGGCGACCTTCGCCGGGCGGCTGATCACCCCGATGCGTGCCGCGTTTGGACCTCCGGTGATCTACGAGTCTCCGATGATTTCCGACGGCGGCTGCAGCAGTTGTGGAGTTCCAGTCGCCGATTCTTGCTCCTCCTGCACCACCTCGTACTCCGATCCGGGGATGGAAGAGTGC
>JBKDUK010000323.1:0-2054 GCA_046339535.1 Planctomycetaceae bacterium
GATTGGCTTCGGACTCGACTTGTTTGAAATGTTCCAGCGCCTCTTGATAGTACAGCATGGCTTTCTCCGGGCGTCCAAGTTGCTCCTCGAGGTGCCCTGCGAGGTGCTGAGCCATCGTTGAAAAGTAACGAACTTCGACAGATCGCTCGTGGTCTGCGGTCACACTTTTTGCGATTGCAATCCACGACAGGCAAAGCTCTAGAGCTTTCCAGGGGTCCCCTTCCTCGACGTACAACGCCTGCAGGAAGTCGACCGAACGCTGGTAGGCCCCCAGACTCAAGTGTGGGTCATGACTTTTAGCAATCAGATCTGCATCCCGTGCCACTTGAACTTTCATCACTTCAGCGGCCTGTGCATTCCTGCCATTCCTATGAAGAAGACTGCATTGGTGGAACGCGATTTGAGATCGGTAGGCCAGGAACTCTAGAGGCAACTTACCGTGCTGGATCTCTTCGGCCAATTCCAAAGCGGCACTGGCCAGAAAAAACTCTTCAATGGCTTTCTGCGAATTTTCAACTTTTTCATACAAGATCGCCATTCCATAGTGGGCTTGAGCCGCAGCCATCGCACCGGCGATTGTCGTTGGTTTGGGATTGGACAATAGTCCGAGTGATTTTCTTTGCGCAGCGATTGCATCTTGGACATCGCCAAAGTGCAATTCGATCGTCGATAGGGCAACATAAGCTTGAGCAAGAGCAGCGGTCGACTCGGCAACTTGATCAGAAGAAACAAGGTGATTGGCAATCAACGGATCGAGTCGATCGATCGCCTCTTGGACGATCGGTTTTGCTTGCAGACCGCGTCCTGCCAAAAGCGAGATATTGCCTTGAAGACTTCTCAGTTCGCCTATGCGTTGCTGTAGTTTGTTGCGAAGATCTTCGGATAAGTCTCCAAAATTCGAAGATCGCTGCATCCACTCGCAAGCTTGGTCGATCGTCGCAATTGCTTGGTCATTCCTTCCAGCCCGAGTCTGCATGGCTGCAAGTCGATGCGTCAGGATGGTTAGGTACCTGAGCGTGTCGAGTTGGGGCGGAGCTTCTTCGGAGAGATTGCTGAGAATGCCATCGAACGTGGCCTTGGTTTGGACAACCAATTGGTCTTTGACCCCTACCAAACGCTCCGATTCAAAAGCCGACTGATTATCAAGCAGGATATCCTGGAATCTCAGCAAGCCTTCAAAGGCCAACAATTCACGTTTCTCTGCAACCGCTCTACTTTCCAGAGCCTGCTCACGCCTGAGCTGGGCTTCAAGCTGCGATTGCTCCGCAAGGCTTTTGGCATCCTGGGTCTCTTTTAGGAGCCTTGCCGAATCGTCCAATGCCAATCGCAGTTGGGTTGCCTGCTTATCGAGCACTTGTTTTTGGATCGATTGGTACCAAAGAAACACCGACCCTGCCAAAACAGTGATGCCAAAAGCGGTTGCTAAACCCGAGGCAAAAGTCCGATGCTTGGAAATCCACCGACCCGTACGTTCCATCCATAACTCAGGAATTGCATCGATCGATTCACCTTCGATCCAACGCAACAAATCATCCCTAAACGCCTCGGCAGATTGGTAACGAACAGATCGATCCTGCGCGATCGCCTTGTCAGCGATCGCGACAAGGTAGCGAATCCGCGGAATGATCGATACTCGACTCGCAAGCGGGTGTTCCAAACAGGCATACTCTTGGGTCGATTCAGCGGGAGGCAATCCAAAAAGGATGCAGTGCAAGATAGCCCCCATCGAGTAGATATCTGAAAGATGCAATTCGGAGTTGTTCGTATCGAGCGACAATTCAGGAGCAGCATACCCAGGTGTGCCTACTTGGCTATTCGAGGATTCGAACTTGTAAGCAGCATCTACCTCAAGCCGTGTCGAATCCATGGCCGATGGAATCGAGGTGATCCGTTTAGCCAATCCCCAATCGGCCAAGAGCGTCTCGCCATAAGGGCCCAAGAGGATATTCGCAGGCTTGAGGTCGCGGTGAATGACACCTCGGCTATGGCAAAATGCGATCGTGTTGGCAACCTCGATTAAGTGTCTTACCAATTGCCGAAAATCATCAACACCC
>JBKDUK010000324.1:0-11929 GCA_046339535.1 Planctomycetaceae bacterium
ACCCCAGGGTGATGAGGGGCCGGGGCCCCACCCGGTCGACCAGCCGTCCCGCCTGCCGACGACGAGACGCCCCCCCAACTCGACGAACGGGCCCATTGGGGCCGGGGGGAATGGTTTGAAGAAGGACAGCGGTTGTCGGCCGAGGGGCGACTGGCCCCCGCCATCGAGGCGCTGCGGATGAGCCTGATGCTGGACTACGACTTTCCCGAGGTCCACTTCCAGTTGGCCGACCTGCTCTACCAGCAGGGACACGAACGGGCCGCCCTCGAACGCTACTATATGGCGGTCGAGCTCGACCGGGACTATCCCGAGGCCTGGACCCAGATTGGCTGCGTGCATGCCGGTTTGAACGAAACCGCCCAGGCTCTGCTGGCGTTCGAAATTGCCCTCAATGTACATCCCGATTACGCCGAGGCTCACTTCCATCGGGCCGAAGCGCTGTGGACACAGGGGAAATTCGCCGCCGCCTGCCACCATTTCGCCGCATACCTCGACCACGATCAGCACGGGCCCTGGGCCGAACTGGCCCAGTCTCGCCTCGACTCGGCCCCGCATACCAACCCCAACTCCTGATCAGCGGGCAGCCCCTGCAAGAAAGCCCAATTGGACGAGAAACCAGCGGCATTCAGCCTTGGGCTGTCTGTGCCGGAAGATCACGATTTCTGCGCAGTCACCAAGCCCGGAATTTGAATCCCACCGCACTTGGCTGATTCTCAATTTGCAACTGTCATTCCACTGGCAGCCCGCGATCCAGTCGGATCTGCCGCACCCGGCCCAGCACATCCTCCACCAACTGCCCATTCCGCCGCAGGGCCAGAAATTCAAACACGCTCACCACCGCATTGATGACAATCGTGGTGAAGGCAATTCCCAGGTGCACCTGGCGGGCGGTGAAGGGACCGTATCCCTGAAAGCCCAGCGCACTGGCCGGATCGGCCGCCGCCCCGTAGCCCCCAGTCGTAATCAGCAGCACCAAGCACAAAGTCAAAGCCGGGTACATCCTGTACTTCATCCCCTTGCTCTTGGCCTGCCATTCACTCCCCAGCCGGTAGGCGTTGCAGGTCTCTTCGAGCCACCGCCCCGTCCCCATGAAGTAGGTCAGCACCAGGGCGTGCACCAGCACGGCGAACACCAGCGACCCCACCGCGAACAGCAGGTGGATGGTCACCCGCGACTGAATGGCCGGGTCATTCACCCGGGCATCCCCAATCGACCACCCCAGCCAGAACGAAGCGCACAAGGCCAGCAGACAGAGAATGGCCAGCGACGAGAAGATACGGGTCATGACGGCCGGGGGGTCGGCGGAACGTGCCGGATGGAGGTGGCGATGGGCAGGACAGGTGAGTATAAGCAGGTCGATACCGGCTTCCCACCCCCCCTCCCCTGGTCTTCACCCAACTCCCGCCCGACCATGCGCATTACCCACGTTGAAACGATTCCGGTCCGCATTCCCCTCAAACCCGCCCGGCGGATGATCACCGCCCTGGGGCAGCACAATGTGTCGGACTATGTTTTGGTCCGCATTGGAACCGATGCCGGCATCGAGGGGGTGGGGGAGGCGACGGTCATGCCCCGCTGGAGCGGCGAGACGGTCTGGAGCGCCCAAACCATCATCGATCACCTGATGGGACCGGCCGTCGTGGGGGCCGACCCCACCGACATCGCCGAGATCGACCGCCGGCTGGAACTGACCTGCCGCCACAACTGGTTCGCCAAGGCAGCCATCGAGATGGCCTGCTGGGACATCAAAGGCAAACAGGCGCAACAGCCGGTCTACCAGTTGCTGGGGGGTCCCGCCCGCCCCCTCACCGTCCGTTGCCGGTTCTCGATGGGGGCCTATGACCCCGACCGGGCCCGCAACCGGGCCCGCGAACTGGTCGAAGAGGGCTTCACCACCATCAAGGTCAAGGTGGGGGGCCCCGCCGAGACAGATTTCGAACGGGTCCGCATCGTCCGCGAGACCATTGGCCCCGACATGCCAATTGTGATCGACGCCAACTGCGGCTGGGATGTCGAGACGGCCATCGCCTGTGTCCGCCAGATGCAGCCGCTGAACCTGGCCCTGATCGAGCAGCCGACCCCCGATGGCGATTTCTCGGGCCTGGCCCGCCTGCGCAGCACCACCCCAGTCCCCGTGATGGCCGACGACATGGTATTCGACCTGGTGGATGCCGAAGAGCTCATCCGGCACAAGGCGTGCGATGTGATCAGCGTCTATCCGGGCAAGAACGGGGGCATTCGCCGGTCGCAGCAGATTGTCGAGTTCGCCGGCCGGCATGGGGTGGCCTGCAGCATCGGCTCCAACCTCGAGTGGGACGTGGGCTGTGCGGCCATGGCCCACCTGGTGATTGGCTGCCCCAACATGCAGGTCGAAAAATACCCGGGAGACATGCTGGGCCCCGACTACCATGAAGTCCGGATCGCGAAGAACCCCATCGACATCCGCGGCCCCCTGGTGACCATCACCGACCGGCCCGGCCTGGGCATCGATGTCGACTGGGACGTGGTCCGCTCGCACCGGATCGGGGCGTGACCCCCACCTCTCCCGTGACTCTTCCCAGATGAACCCCTTCCCACGTTTCACCCTGCGGCGTCGTTCCCCCTGGCTGACCCTGGGAGTGGGCCTGCTGCTGGCGGGTGCCACCCTGCTTTACGCCCAGTTTCCGGGGGGCGGGCGGGGGGGCCGTGGGGGTGGGTTTGGCGGGGGCGGGATGGGGGGAGGCTTTCCCGGGGGGCGCGGTCGGGCTCCCGCCGCCAACCGGGCCGATTATCCGATGTGGGAAAACCCCAAGGGATTCGAGAACGACGTCTTCACCTTCGCCCGCATCCTGTTCGTTTCGCGGGGGGGCGGGGGACGGATGGGGGGATCGTGGAGCAACGACTTTCCCGACTGCGACTGGAACTTCTCGTTCCGCCTGCAGCAGTTGACCACGATCGCCACCGATCCCATGGGCAAGGTCTTCCGGCTGACGGATCCGCAGCTGTTCGACTACCCGTTCGTCTTCATGACCAACGTGCAGGACATGGACCTTGACCCTCAGGAGGCGGCCGCCCTGCGGAAGTACCTGCTGGGAGGGGGCTTCCTGATGGCCGACGACTTCTGGACCCCCGCCGCCTGGCGGCATGTGCAGCGCGTCATGCAACAGGTCTTCCCCGATCGTCAACCGCGCGAACTGACGCTCGAGCACGAGATCTTTCACATCGTCTATGACCTGCAGGCGTTGCCCCAGGTCCCCAGCATTCTCGCCTGGCAGCGGGGCGACCGGTTCGAATACTGGCACGGCGATCCCGAGGGGGATGAAGCCCCGCACTTCCACGGCTATTTCGACGACTCCGGCCGGTTGGTCGCCCTGTTCTGCCAGAACAACGACATCGGCGACGGCTGGGAGCGCGAAGGGGAGAGCAAAGAGTACTTCCAGGAATTCTCCGAGAAGTGGTCGTACCCGTTCGGTATCAACGTCATCACCTACGCGATGACGCACTAAGCCGGCCGGCGGAACCCGGGCCGCTGTTTATCGCAGGAACCGGCCGCCGTTGATGTCGAGCAGGGCGCCGCTCATGAAGGCCGCATCGGCCGAGGCGAGAAAGGCGATGGCGGCGGCCACTTCCTGCGGCGTGCCATTGCGTCCCAGCGGGGTTTGACGGCGATACTCTGCCATCCGCTCGGGGGTGCTGAACTGCTCGTGGTGGGGAGTCTCGATCACCCCGGGCATGATGGCGTTCACCCGCACTTCGGGAGCCAGTTCGCGCGCCAGCGTGCGGGTCATCACCTGCAGGGCTCCCTTGGCGGCGGCGTATGGACCTGCCCCACCCGCCCCGCCCGTCTGCACAGAGAGGGACAGATTGTTGATGATGCACCCCTGCGCGGCCCGCAGGGCGGGAATGGCCGCCCGCGTCACCAGAAAAGCACTGGTCACATTAACGTCAAAGGCGCGACGCCAGAGATCGAGCGAACACTTTTCCAGTGACGTGCGTTCGACCACCGAACCGGCGTTGTTCACCAGCACATCCAGCCGGTCGAACCGGGCCAGCGCCCGCTGCACCATTTGGGTCGCCTGCACTTCCGAGGTCAGATCGGCCTGTAAGGCCAGCGCCCGGCCCCCGTCGGATTCGATCTTCCGCACCACCTGCTGAGCCCCCGCCGCACTCTGGTGGTAGTGCACGATCACCCGGGCTCCCCGTTGGGCGAACGTCAAAGCGGTCTCGGCTCCAATGCCCGTCCCCGCCCCGGTAATCAACGCCACTCGCCCCGCCAGCGCTGTCTGGTCCATGCTCATTTCGTGTTCCGGGTCACGCCCCGGGTATCTCGTGAAACCCGGTTGCTGCCCGCCGGGTCGCTCGCTGGCCGCGCGCCACTTTCAGAAGGAGTCGGGCCAGAAGGAGTCGGGGAGGAGTTCGGACCCGCGTCAGGGAAACGCTCCCTGCATCGAGCGGAGAATGGCCGATTCCAACAGTTCATCGCGCCCCAGCAGAATCCACCCTTGGGGAGCCGATTGTTCCACCACCAGATCGAGATCGCGACGCAACGGGTTGGTTTGCTGGAACGTGGCGGCCGATGCGGTGTTGCCTGTGGCCGAGGGGACGTCTTCGAGTTCCTTTACAACCTCCACAGCGATGAGGTAACCCCCTTCCGCCGGGGTCACATTCACAATCGCCCGCCGGCGAATCGACTGCAGCGTGCTTTCGGTGCGGGCTTCGAGCCCCTGCGAATCGGTGTGCCACGGCTCGAGAATGCTGGAGCCCACCTTGTAGCGGGTCTCAATAACCCCCGGTTGGCTGCCGACCGCGCGGTTTTCGCGGGCGATCTCAAAGTAGTCGTGCACCACGTCGACCGTTCGGTCCCAGACATAGTCCGAGTTGTTCGCCCGAACGAAAATCGGGTTGGAACTGGCGGGCGGCGGCCGGCTCGTGGCACACCCCACCCCACCGGCACAGCACGCCAGAAGCAGCACCAGCGGCAGAAGTTTGAAGCCTGGCATGAGCAGGGGAGAGACCGGGAAGGAAGTGACAGCGACGGGAGAGACGACGCAACGCGCAGGAGGGGGGCCCAGAGTCCCCCCGTGAAGGGGGCGGGAGTGTGCCACAACCCGCCTCTCCCGGCAAGCTCAATTCACCCGCCGCGTGGAATGGGGAAATCGACCTGTCGCCCTGAACCCGCTCCCCTCCCGCCCCGCGTCTCACGGTGCCAAAACCAGATTCCGGAATCCTTCGCTCGACTCTGGTGGGGGGGGCGGGCCGGCCGTGGAGGAGTCTGTTTTCCGACGAACAGACTCACCGGCCGGTTCGACAGTGCGGGGGGACGGAGACTCGCGTATCCCCAAACTGGTCCGCGGCCCCTACACTTCACCCAGGACACGACTTCGACCGGGACACGGCCTCGGCGGGCGTTAACATCTGTTTCTTCCTCCTGGATCCCGCTCCCCAACGAGATGGCTGAAGACTGGGATGTTTATTTCACCTCCCGCCCCCCTCCACTCCGGTCGATCCTCGTCGATCTCGGCCTGTGTGAGACCGCACCCGATGCCTCTCGCGGCACGCTGCTGCGGACCCGCATCTCGCTGCTGGTTCCGCGTGAGGATGGGTTGAGCGACGAGAGTGAGACCGAAAGCCTCTATGCCGTCGAAGATGCGCTGTTCCAGGAACTGGGACGCGGCCTGGGGGCCCGCTACGTGGGGCGTTGCACCCGCGCCGGGAAACGGGAGTTTTTCTACTACGGCCGGGGGGTGGAGGGGTTTCCCGTGGCGCTGATGTCGGTGCAGATGAAATTTCCCCAATACCAGTTCGAAGCCGAAACCCAGGAAGACCGCGACTGGAACATCTATTTCGAACAGCTCTATCCGACCGAGATCGATCTGCTGTCGATCCAGAACCGGCGGGTGACAGATCAACTGTCCGACCTGGGCGACACGCTGCACGAACCGCGCCCGGTCACCCACTCGATGTTCTTCGCCTCGCCGCATTCGCGCGAACAGTTCCTCAAAACCATCGCCGCCGAGGGGTTTGGAGTCAGTCTCAAGGAAACGGAGGAGCCCGATGCTGAATACCGCTACGGTGTGGATCTGACCCGCCGGGACCGGGTGGATCTCAATTCGATCGACGGATTGGCGGTGGACCTGTACCTGCGGGTGGTGCAGGCGGGGGGAGAATACGAGGGCTGGGATACCTTGCCGGTCACCGGCCACTCGACCTGACCCCCGGCCCAGTCATACCCGTCGTCCTCCGAGGCCCCAGCCACGATCAGCGGCGTTGGGAACTCGGCGTATTTGGCACAGTCAGGATGAGAGTGGTGGCTTTGGGGTGGGCGGGCGAACCCACTGCTCTCCCTCACGCACCAACCCCGCCTCGGCAGCCAGGTGGGTAAGAAATTCGTCCCGCGGGGTGGGGGAAATCAGTACGGCCTGAAAGAGTCCCGGGCCCCAGCGAATTTCCAGGCGATTGAGCGACAGGGCGGGCGAACTGAGGGGGTTGCGCGTCGGCTTCACCTGCTGGATGTCGGCCAGGGGAATCCGCTGCCGGTGGAACCCACTGCGCACCTCCAGCCGCCCCTCTCCCACCAGATAGCGCATGGGAAACACCAGTCCCCCGTAGATCAGAACCACCACCCCCAGGGCGAGCAGCGACCACGTGAGATCGATCGAATTCGCCCTTACCAGTGCCCGGACGGTCAGCCCCAGCGAAACCACCGGCGGCAAGCACAAGACGGGCACCAGCCAGGCATCCACCTGCGAGCGGTAAGAGCGCGATGGGTTGGTTGGCGTGTCGGCAACTGGCATCGTTCACAGACCTCCTGGCCCCCCCGGCAAAATCAGTATATCGAATGACTTGCGGGAGTGAGGCGAAGTTGCCGCGTTCCCCCTCCGTCCGTTTCGATCGCCACAGGGATCGCGAAGCGGAGAGGTGTCTCGGACTGGGCCATTTTGTTTCCCGCTTGAATTTGACTCTCCCTCCGGAGTGACGTACACTTCTTGCATCGAACAATTTTGATGAGTCTGTGAAGAACTGTGTTCACGGATTGACGTCTTGTTGGAGTCGACCCTGGCGCATGGGTCGCAGCGCGCAGCCGGAAGTGGAAATGGCCGGCAGTTGTTTTTTTTCACGTTGAGGAGTTGTGCTCTTTGTCTCAAGGACATTCCGAACCCATCCTTGGGTTCCGTTCGCTTGGTCTTTCTTCCCTTTCTCTCAAAGCTCTCGCTCACGTCAAATACGAGGTTCCCAGTCCGATTCAGGCTGCGTTTATTCCGCAGGCTCTGACGGGTCGTGACTGTATCGGGCAGGCCCGTACCGGAACTGGTAAAACGGCCGCCTTCTGTTTGCCGATCCTGGAACTGATCGATGAAGACTCATCGGAGGTTCAGGCTCTGGTCCTGACCCCCACCCGGGAACTGAGTGCCCAGGTGGCGGCCGAGTGCGAAAAACTCTCCTACACCCGCCCCATTCGTTTCGCCTGCTGCGTGGGAGGGAAAACCATCCAGCGGCAGATTGACGACATTCGCCGCGGGGCCCAGATTGTGATCGGCACCCCCGGCCGGGTGATCGACCTGCTCTCCCGCAAGGTGCTCAACCTCGACAATCTCAAGATTGTCGTGCTGGATGAGGCCGACCGCATGCTCGACATCGGGTTCCGTCCCGACATCGAAAAGATCCTGCGACGCTGCCCCGAAGACCGGCAGACCCTGCTGCTCTCGGCCACGCTTCCCGGACCGGTCGAACGTCTGGCGCATCGCTACATGCAAAATCCCCTGCGGATCGACATGTCGCAAGACAATGTGGCGGCCGGTTCGGTCGACCAGTACTACATCACAGTCGACCACGACCGCAAACTGACCACCCTCGCCCGCCTGCTCTACGAGCAACGCCCCCGGCAGGCCATCTGCTTCTGCCGCACCAAACGCGGAGCCGATTCCCTCCACCGCAAGCTCTCGCGCAAACTGCCGCAGGTCGAGGCGATCCATGGCGACCTCGCCCAGAATGTCCGCGACCGCGTGATGAAGGGGTTCCGCTCGGGCAGCGTCCGCCTGCTGATCGCCACCGATGTCGTCGGCCGCGGCATCGACGTGACCGGGGTCTCGCATATTATCAACTACGACGTACCCGAAGACTGCGACGACTACGTGCACCGCATCGGCCGCACGGGACGCCTCTCGGGAGAGGCGGGGTTCGCCTTCACCTTCATCTGCCCCGATGAAGGGGACCAGCTCACCAACATTGAAATCCGCATCAACAAACTGCTCCCGCAATACAAATTCAAAAACTTCGAGCCGTGCCGGACCAAACCCCGCTCGGCTCCCCCCGCTGCCCCCCCCTCGCCTCCTCCCGTCGTTCAGGAAGAAGTCGAAGAGGAATGGGCGGTCTTTTAAGCCGGCGGGTCAAACCAAAGTCACTGAGTTTCCGCCATTGCAGCTTGATCGACCGATGGATCACATCACCGACGGCTCAAGTGATTGAGTCGCAACGCCCCCAAGAGCTCCGTCACTGACAACGGACGTTCCGCCATCCTCCCGAATACAACCGGGATCCCGACCATGTCCTGTAGGGACATGCTTTCATAGCCAAGAGTTCCCCTTCAGGGAACGGCCTCGGCACAGGCCGGTGCGCGATGGAGCCGATGATCTCTCCGCGTTGGATGACGCGGCGATTCCTGATCCAGATCGGCGGCCGCACAAGAGAAATGAGCTCGGACTCAGTCCGTCGACAATCGCTTTGGTTTCAGAAAGTTCGGTGTGAGGTGCCATATCCTGCCGACCGTTTCCAATCCCGCGATTCCCGCGCGGACCCCAAGCCCGCTCGTTTCCCCCCCCTCAGCAGACTACACCGTCGCCCGGCCACCCATTACGCTGCGTTGATGTGTGCCCTCTTTGAGGGGTCTTGGTCCCGCTTCCCCACCGAAGCGGGTGTCTGCGCTCTGCGAGGGTTGCCGCATGCTCGGCCCGTTGCGATGCCTGGGCCTGTTCTGGCTGATGATCGGCCTCGTTTCCCCCCGGCTGTCGGCCGCCGAGCCGTTGCCGCTCGGAACCCGGCGTGAGCTCTTCGTCGACGACCGGCTGATCGAACGCCTGGCGGGACAAGCCACCCTGCGGCTGCACCACTCCAATCCCCGCGATGTGTCTTGCCAAGCCGGGAGTCCCGACGGCATCCATCGGTGGCTGTGGCAACGCGCACCGGCTCTTCCAGGAGCCGGCGACTGACTCACGGAGCCCCACCTCCGCCGGGCGATGCAGTGCCCGGCTCCTCCCGCCCCTCCTCTCTGGTCCCTCCCTGTTGTCCCTGACGCTCCCACCATGCCTCATCCCGCCGCTGCTCACCCCTCCCGCCGGACGTTTTTGCAGCAAGTCGCCCTGGGTGGTCTCGCCACCCAGGCCACCTCGTCGCTGACACCCCAATCGGTAGTTTCCGCGGCCCCGGCCCAGCCGGTGGCTCCCAAGCCAGTCGCCGCCATCCTGACCCATTACTTCCATGGCTCGCATGCCGATGTGCTGGTGGGCAAGATTCTCGAAGGGTGGCGGAAAGATGGCGGTCCGGGTCCGGCCCTGACCCTCAAGGCGATGTATGTCGACCAGTTTCATCACGACGACGTCGCCCGTGAAATGGCGAAGAAGCACAATGTGCCCATCGTCAACACGATCGAGGAGGCCCTCACCCTGGGCGGGAAGTCGATTGCCGTCGACGGCGTGCTGAGCATCGGCGAGCATGGGCACTACCAGTCGAACGCCAAGGGACAGACGCTGTATCCCCGGCGGCGGTTTCTGCATGCCATCACACAGGCGTTCGAAAAATATGACCGGGTGGTGCCGGTCTTCAATGACAAGCATCTGGGGCCCGAGTGGGACGACGTCTTGTGGATGTACCGCCGGGTCCGCGAGCTGAAGGTTCCCTTCATGGCAGGCTCGTCGCTGCCGGTGGGTTTCCGCGATCCCGACCCGGTCATTCCCCTGGGGTCCGAGATCGAGGGGGCGCTGGTGGTCGGTTACAGCGGGCTCGACATTTACGGGCTGCACGCCCTGGAATGCCTGCAGTGTCTCGTCGAACGCCGGCGGGGTGGCGAACGGGGAGTGAAACGCGTCCGCTGTCTGACGGGCGACGCCCTGTGGCAGGCGGTCGACGGGGGGGTGGTCGACCGCGAGTTGCTGCAGGCGGCCCTGAAGGTGGTGCCGCATGATGCCAACGTCGACCCCCGCCAGGGAGCCCAGGACCCGGCCCTGTTTCAATTCGAGTACGTCGATGGCTTCCAGGGGCGGGTGTTGATGCTGCCCGCGTATGTCGGGGGGAATGGCGTGGCCGTGAAGCTGCGGGGGCAGGCACAGCCGGTGGCCACCCGCTTCGAAGAACGGCCGCAGCCGCATTACCCCCACTTCGCCTACCTGCTCAAGGCGATCGAAAGGATGATCCACACCGGCCGGCCGTCGTATCCGGTGGAGCGGACCTTCCTGACCAGCGGGGTGCTCGACCGCGCCCTCACCTCGCGCGTGCAAGAGAGCCGCTGGATCGACACCCCCGAACTGCAAATCGCCTACACTCCGGTCGACTACCCCCACGCCCCGCATCCCGACCTGCTGTCGTCTCCCCTGGAGCCCCTGTCATGACGCTGGCCCCCCTGTTGCTGTCGCTGTCGCTCGTCACCGGGTTTCCCCGCGATGTCGAGTATCAGGTCTTCCAGTTTCCGGCGAACCAGATCCCCCGCATCGACGGCGATCCCTCCGATTGGGACCTTGTTCCCGAATCGTATGTCATCGGCACCGACCAATTGCGCGAGACGGTCAACGGGCTCGACGACCGGCACGACCGCACCAATCTCGATGTGCGGGTGAAGGTGGGCTGGGTGAAGGGGCAGAACCACCTCTACTTCCTCTACGAAGCCTCCGACAACTACTGGGACTTCGCCCGCCCCGACCTGCACAACGACATCTTCGAGGTGGTGGTCGACGGCGATCTTTCGGGTGGTCCACTGATCCGGCAACTGCATCCCGATCACTCCCTGCGCGACAAGCTCGAGATGCATCACCAGTTCCACGGGGTGCATGCGCAGAACTATCACATCTTCACCCCCGCCGAGGGAAAAGACTGGGCGATGGTCTGGGGAGGGCAACCCTGGATCAAAGATCTGCCGTGGGCCAACGCCGCGTACCGCTACCAGTTTCGCCCTCAAGAAAAAGGGAAGCTGGTGCTGGAGTTCTTCATCACCCCGTTCGACCACGCCCCCGCCGACCCGGCCCGGGCCATCCCCACCCGCCTGCGCGAGAACCAGCGGATTGGCCTGTCGTGGGCGATTCTCGACTACGACGATGAACAGGCCGAGAAATACGCCGGGTTCTGGAACCTCTCGCACAAGACCACGATGTACGGCGACGCTTCGGATCTGGTCGCGTTCCGGCTGATGCCGCTGGAGCCCAAGCTGCGGCCGAACCCGGCGGCCAACTGGTCGTTCCAGGTGGTCCGCCCGCGCGAGCGGGAAGTCGCCTTCACCGATGAGTCGCAGGGAGAGATCACCCGCTGGCACTGGGACTTCGGCGACGGAGAAACCTCCACCGAGCAGCACCCCACGCACACCTACCAGAAGCCCGGTGAGTTCATCGTGATCCTCACCGTCGAAGGCCCGCGCGGCAAATCACGCCGCTCGAAAGTCTGGGACGTCACCCTGCCCTGAGGCACGGATGCGAACCGCACGTGTTCGGTGAAAGTGCGACAGACTTGGCGACAGTCTGTTCCAACGCAAGTGCACGTTCCCGACATCAACCGCTTCTCCGTAGGGGATACTTCCCTCAGCCTGGGGTTGTCGCGCACGCGACGACCCCGGTACGGCCCCACCACCACGGTCTCTATCCTGTAAGGATTGCTTTTCACACCCAGTCTGATGGATTGGGGATCGATCTCGCGAGCCACGACGAAAGGAACCACTTTCAGGGTTCAGGTCTGGGTGGGGATCGCGTTCCCC
>JBKDUK010000325.1:0-28715 GCA_046339535.1 Planctomycetaceae bacterium
GCCGATGAGTCTGACCTTGCCGCCTCCCCCCTTCGTCCGTGGAACCCGACGGAATTGACCGCGGACATTTCCTGCCTGTCCTGGCAGGGGGTCGGCCCACCCCGTCCGCGGTACCACTTGGTGGAGTCCGATCGTAGGGCGATCATTGGATTTCTTGAATCGGCTCGGCAACAGACGGACAGTCTCTCGGGCGCCAGTTTGCTCGTGCGACGTGGGTGTCTGAATTGCCATGCCCGCGATGGCAGTGAGGGACTGCGACCCGTGGTGGCCCGGGTGTTGGCCGAGAAACCCGAAACGGCCAACCGGGGCGAGGGTTGGCTTCCCCCCGATTTGACCGCTGTGGGAGACAAGCTGCAGGACGAATGGTTGGCGCGGGCGGTCGCCGGAGAACAGCCCCGCCGGCTTCCGTGGCTGAATGTGCGGATGCCCCGGTTTCGCCACAGCGAGGCGGAACGGCAGAGCCTGGTGAGACATTTCATCCAGCACGATCGCATTCCCGCGGAGGGACCGCGGTCCGCCCCGCCGCTGCCCACCCAACCACCCGGGGACATTCCTGCCGCAGACTGGAACCGGGCGGGAATCGCCTTGGGCGGGGCCCGCGGTTTCAGCTGCGTCGGTTGCCACAAGGTCGGCGCGTTCGAGCCTCGGGGGGTGGCCCTGTCGACGCGTGGTTCCGACCTGCATCGGCTGGATACACGGATGCGGCCCGAGTTTTTCCGACGGTGGGTCCAGGGTCCCATCCGGATCATTCCCAACATGGAAATGCCCGCGTTTGTACGTCCCGCGCCCGGGGTGCTGCATGAACGGCTCGATCATCAGTTGGGGGCCTTGTGGAGCTCCCTCTCGCAGACCAAACCACCCCCCTTCGACACTTCCAGCGTCGAACAGGAGTTGCACCCCCTCCCGGGGGAGGCCCCCAAATTGGTCCGCGATGTCTTCAATCTGGGAGATTCGCTCCACTCCATCATGATTCCCCGTGCGCTGGCGGTGGGCTTCGCTCAACCGGGGCACCTCGTTTTCGATCTGGATACCGTGGCGTTGCGCGGGTGGTGGAGCGGTGCCTTCGCCCGACAGAGAGCCTCGGGCAAGAGTTGGTACTGGGAAGCGTCCGGCAGTGACGTCCAGATCATTCCCTCCGAAACGTTGGGGACGGGATCGGATGTGCGGCTGCAGTGGCCCGGTCAGCCACCGGGGCCGGCCATCCTGCAGCATGGTCGTGCGGGAAAGGTCACCGGTTATCGCACCACGCCGGGACGGCTGGAACTTCATTACGAGCTGAACTTCACCGACGCCGGCCGGCCGGTTCCCATTCAGGTCACCGAGGTCATCCGTCCGGCGGCAACCACCGACACGGGTTCGGTCCCCGGGGAGATTGTGCGCGAATTCGCTGTGCGCGGCGTTCCCGATACGGTCCGCGCCCTGGTCCGCTCAGTGACCCGGTCGGATGCGTCGGATTGGGTGGTGCGCGATGTCTTGTTGGAA
Organism: Planctomycetaceae bacterium; assembly: GCA_046339535.1. Classification (GTDB taxonomy): domain Bacteria; phylum Planctomycetota; class Planctomycetia; order Planctomycetales; family Planctomycetaceae; genus UBA10511. The sequence goes on from JBKDUK010000325.1 coordinate 1,483, forward strand.
CAGACAGAAACGGGTCACTCAGGCGTGGTCGCGGTCCCTCTGGCTGCGGGTGATCTCGTTCCGGAGGAACCCGCGGAGGGGGCATTGGTGACTGCCGCGTCACCTGTGGGAGATCCAGCCGCGCTGGAACCACGGGTGGAGATCGACGCCGTTCCGGGTTTCGAAGCGGTACGTTTGCCGCTGCCCGTCGCCATCATGCCGACTTCGTTCGCGTTTCTTGCCGACGGGACTCTGGCTTTCACCTCCCTCAAGGGGCAGGTCTACCTGGTGCGCGACACCAATGCCGATGGTCTGCCCGATCGACTGGTCTTGGTCGAGGAGGGGCTGGCGGCTCCGTTTGGACTGCTGGCCGACGGAAATGATCTTCTGGTGGCCCACAAGCCCGAGGTTTTGCGGCTGGGAGATTTCGATGGTGAGGGGCGGGCTGTCCGCCGGACGATTGTTGCCGACGGCTGGGGCTACACCGATGACTACCACGATTGGACCACCGGCATCGTGCGCGATGACCGGGGCCGGCTCTACATTGGCCTCGGAAGCGACTATGCCAAGGCGGGACGCACCACCGACCAGGGACGCTGGCGGGGTAAAGTGCTGCGGATCGATCCCGATGGGGCGGTCACCCCCGTGGGTCACGAATTCCGTTACCCGATTGGTTTGGCCCGCAATGCCTCCGGCGACATCTTCGTCACCGACAACCAGGGGGTGCAGAATCCGTTCAATGAGTTGAATCATCTGGTGACCGGGGCCCGTTATGGAGTGCCCAGCCTGTTTGAGGAGCCGCACGATCTGCCCTCCCAGCCTCCGGCGATCCAGATTCCCCATCCCTGGACCCGCAGTGTGAACGGCATTTTCCTGCTGGCGTCGGGGTCACAGGAGTCGTTCGGCGGCCAACTCGTTGGTTGCGAATACGACACCCGGTTCCTGGTCCGGATGTCTCTGGAGCAGGTGGATGGAGTTTACCAGGGGGGCATCTATCCCCTCAGTCTCCCCGCCAACCGCATGCTCAGTGGGACCCGGGCCGAGCCCCCGGCCGGCGTTCCACCCGGGCCCACGGCGCGGCGCGGCTTTTTGGGCGTGCTGTGTGGAGCCCAAGCTCCCCAGGGAGATCTCTACATCGGAGGGATTCACGACAGCGGTTGGAACGGAGGGGCCAACGTGGGCGAAATCGTGCGGCTGCGTCGCCGAGGCGAGCTGCCGGCGGGAATCGAACGCATCTCGGCCACCCCCACCGGGTTCGATATTCGGTTTACCCAGCCGGTGGAAGCGAAGTTGGCTGACGATGTCTCGCACTACGCCATCGCGGGGACGACGCGGCGCTGGACCAGCGGCTATGCCACTCCCGACAGCGGACAGCATCGGCTCGTGATCGAGCGGGTGCAGTTGAGTGCCGATGGGCGCCAGGCGAGCCTGGTGACCTCGGGCCGGCAGCCGGGACATGTCTATGAGTTCAAGCTCGATGGCCTGAGATCGGCCAAGGGGGAGCCGCTGTGGCCCGCCGTGGGGTACTACACTCTCCACCGGATCCCGGGAGTGTCCCCGTGAAGCTCGCTCCACTGTGGTTGTGCCGGATCGTGGGGCTGTGGCTGTGCCTGCGATGCGTGAGCACGGAGCTTTCGGCCGGCGAGGGACTGGAATGGCCCCAGTTCCGTGGTCCCACCGGAGAGGGGATCGCCCCGGACCACGGGGCTCCGGTGCACTGGTCCGAGACCGAGAATATCGCCTGGAAGACGCGACTGCCCGGGCAGGGGTGGTCGTCACCGGTGGTGGATGGTGACGAGACGTGGGTGACTGCCGCGACCGAGTCCGGCAAGTCGTTGCGGGTCATCTGCTGTGATACCCGGACGGGGCGGATTGTGCGGAACATCAAGGTGTTCGATCTCGATCGGCCGGGAGGGGTGCACCCCAAGAATGGGCATGCGTCGCCCACACCGGTGCTGGCTCGCAACCGGGTCTACGTACACTTTGGTGCCAATGGCACTGCCTGTCTGGAGCGTTCGGGACGAATTCTCTGGAAGCGGACGGTCCCTTATTATCATCACCATGGTTCGGCTGGTTCACCCGTGCTGGTCGAGGGATTGCTGGTGGTGGTCTGTGATGGGATGAAAGGGCCGTTCTACGACAAGGTAGCCCGCGCGGGGGTCGATGCACTGCAATTCGTGATGGCGCTTGATGCCGAGACCGGCGAGATACGCTGGACGACACCGCGCGAGAGCCGGCATTCGTATGCCACCCCCCTCGTCATCTCCCGCCAGGGACGCCACGAGTTGATCGCTCCCGGCGGAGACCATGTCTGGGCCTACGACGCCTTGAGTGGAGTCGAGTTGTGGCGCTGCCGGTACGAGGGATATTCAGTGATACCGCGTCCCGTCACCGCGGATGGCGTGGTCTACGTGGCTACGGGATACGACGCGGCATCGCTCCTGGCCATCGAGTTGGGGGGAACGGGAGACATCACCGGTTCGAAGATCCGGTGGAAGCTCGCCCAGGGAGTCCCCTTCACCCCCTCAGCGGTCGTGCTGGGGCCGCATCTTTACCTGCTGAGCGACAACGGCATTCTGTCGTGTGTCGCCCGCGATGACGGACGGGTTGTCTGGAAGCAGCGGCTGGGGGGGAACTACTCCGCGAGCCTCACGGCCATCGGTCAGAGAATCTACTGCCAGAGCGAAGATGGGCAGACCCATGTGGTTCGCGCAGGAGAGCGATTTGAAAAGCTGGCGGTCAACCGTCTCAAGGGGCGAACCTTCGCCTCGCTGGCCGTGACAGGCCCCCGAATTGTGCTGCGGAGCGATCGGTTTCTGTATGGGCTGCAGGAGGGGGCATCCATGCCCACGGACGAACCCGGGCTCGAGTCCCCGGATGACACGCCCACCTCTCCGGCCGAGTCGCCGGAGGAAACCGACCAGCCGGCGGACGGATCACCGCAGTGACCGGTGCGGTTCGTGAGTCGATCTGTCGGGTTGATCCATGCCGTTGATCAGCCAGGTGTGATGCCCCCCGCGCAGCAAAAAACCCCCGACCATCCGGTGAAGGACAGCCGGGGGTACCCTGCTTTGGATCCCCTGCGTGACTGGCGGCGGAGTGCGCGCCCTACGCTCCGGGGAACGAGTCCTTTCGTTCCCCGTTGAGCCGGGCTCGCGAGAATTCCGCGAGAGTGCCTAGAACACGTCGAGGATGTACGCGTGACCCTTATGCCACGGGCGGGGCATCAGGTAGAAGTTGTGCCAGTTCTTGTTGTAGACCGGAATCTGGCGTTCCTGGGGATACCGGTAGTACATGTTGTCGTACTGGACCGGGGCCTGGAAGTTGTGGGGATAGTAAACGTACGGGTAGTAGTAGAACCGGCCCCAGTCGTGGGGCTGTCCAATCGGGGCGGCTTGCGCCTTGGTGGGAGTCCCGGCCATGACGCCCACAATCAGCGACAGGCAGGCCAGCACACCCAAAATCGTCTTGCGGGACATGTCCATTCCTTCCGTGAATTGGTCCGCGTCCGGGTCGGGTTCGCAGTTGGGCACGAAGGGCTGAGGAGCCGCTCATGCATGCTCCTATTCATCGGCCTGCGGGAATCCGTTACAACAGGAATCCTCGGCAATCCGGGCAGAACCGATCCAACCGGTTCGTGGACCGCACTTTGGAGGGTGCCGCAAGTGCTTGTGGAGCAACATGTTGAAGACAATTGAACGGCCCGGGGCAAGGCGGTCGAGCAGGAGTGCTGGTGGCGCCGGATTGGTCGGGATGACCGTGCTCGTCAGCCTGCTGACAGCGACCCAGACTGCGCATTCGGAAGAGTCGAAGGGGCCCGAGGCGGACCGCCTCAAGCGGGATGTCTACACCTTGGCCTCCTCCGAATTCGAAGGCCGGGGAACTGTTGAGGGAAAACGGAAGGCGCGCGAGCACCTCGTCGCCGCGTTTCGTGAGCTGCAGTGACAGCCGCTGTTCCCCGATGCGAGTTATCTCCAGGAGATTCCCGGTCCCAAACTGGCGGGGGGACAACAGACCCCCATGGGGATCAATGTGGGGGCGGTCTTGCCGGGAAGTGATGCCCGGTTACGGGACGAATATGTGATCGTCAGCGCCCATTTCGACCATCTGGGAATTCGTGGGGGCAAGACGTTTCACGGTGCCGACGACAATGCCGGCAGTGTGGCGATGATGCTGGAGGTGGCCCGGTTGCTGGCGGCCCAAACCGTCGTCCCCCGGCGCAGCGTGGTGTTTCTCAGTTGCGATCTCGAAGAAAGCCTCTTGTGGGGATCACGCTGGTTTGTCGCCCATCCTCCCTGGCCGCTGGAGCGGGTCAAGTTGTTTGTGACCGCTGAATTGATTGGCCGCACACTGGGAGATCTCCCGCTGCCGGCGGTGTTTGTGATGGGGGGAGAGCATGCCCCCGGGTTGCGGAAACTGGTGGATGGAGTCACCCCACCGGGAAATCTGCAGGTCTCGCACCTGGGGGTTGATCTGGTGGGAGTCCGCAGCGACTACGGTCCCTTCAAGGGAGAGAAGGTCCCGTTCCTGTTTTTCTCCGGGGGCGAGCATCGCGATTATCACCAGCCGACCGATACGGCCGACCGCCTCGATTATCAGCGACTGGCGCATATTACCCAGGTGGTCCGTGACGTGGTCCGCGAGGTTGCGACGACGGAGACTCCTCCAACGTGGTCCGACCGTCCCGAGCACACCCTCGGGGAGGTCGAGACGATCGAACGGATCACCGGAAGCCTGCTGCGGCTGGATGACTCACTCCGGGAACGAGGCCGGGGACGTCTGACCGATCAGCAGCGGTTCACGGTCTCGAACATCCACGCCAAGACCCGCACACTGCTGGCGGAGAAACAGGTCGCGCCCGCCGACCGCGCCTGGCTGATTCGTTCGGCCCAGTGGATGCTGTTGACGGTCTTTTAAAATCGGGTGACATCTCCAGAGGGGGCGACCGGTTCTGCGTTCCCGCCGGACCACCTGAGGCTCTGTCGCGTCTCAGGACCGCACCTGAGGGAATGCGAACTTCCTCATGAGGGCTCGGTGGGCCGGTTCAGACGAACCACGGTTCGCCTGGCTTGGCGTATTTCTTCGCGACCGCTTCATTGAGTTCACATCCCAGGCCTGGAGCGCAGGTGATGGGAATGCGCCCCTTCTGAATCACCGGTCCCGGCACATCGGGACGGGTGATCAGATCGTTCCAGAAGGGAACGTCGGACCCGTGGAACTCGAGGGCCACGAAATTCGGCAGCGTCGCACAGACATGGGCGCTGGCCATCGTCCCCAGGGGCGAGGCAATGTTGTGGGGAGCGAAGCGGATTCCCTGCATCTCGGCCAGTTCGCCAATCCGTTTTCCTTCGAGCATCCCGGCACATTTCTGGATGTCCGGTGCCACCAGGTCGCAACCGCGGTGTGTGATCAGGTCCCAGAATCCGTGGCGACGGTTCAGGTTTTCTCCGGTGAGGATGGGGACGATTCCCAGGGCCCGGATCTCGGCCACATCGCGGTAGTTCTCGGGAGGGCAGGGGTCCTCGAGCCACAACAGGTTGTAGGGGGCCAGGGCGCGGGCAATTCGAATTGCCTCGGTGGGGGCGAAGCGCCAATGGCAATCCACCGCCAGATCCACGCTGTCTCCCGCCCCCTCACGGGCGGCGGCGACACAGGCCGCCATTTTGTCCATCTCGGCCCGGGTCAGAGGGCGGTTCAGTTCCTCACCCGTCAGCACGACGATCGAGTCGATGTCGAACTTCATGGCGTCAAACCCGGCTGCGACCATCTGGCGGGCCCGGTTGAAATACATCTCGGGTTCGTAGCGCTCTTCGTGCTGGGGACGGCCGGCGAGGGCCTCTTTGAGCCACTGCGGCTCGCGGGCGTCGAGCATGGGGCCCCAGCTCTCGACATTGTCCCCCGCATGACAGTCGACATAGATCCGCACCTCGTCCCGCACCTTGCCCCCCAGAAACTGCCAACAGGGAACCCCCCACGACTTCCCGACCAGATCCCAGAGAGCGGCCTCGATTCCACTGATGGCGTTGTACAGGTACCCGGCGACCGCCCCGGCTCCCGAGCCTTTGCGCCACAGGAACCGGCACAGGCGGTCAACCTCCCGCGGATCTTTCCCCTCCAGCAACGGCAGCATCTCGTGCAGCGCCGTTGTCAGCCCCGGTGCGAAAAAACACTCCCCAGTGCCGTATTGGCCATTGTCGGCGTGAATCCTCACATAGGTGTAATCGTAATTCGCTTCGACAACGGCGGTGGTGCCGTGGGTAATCTGCATGGTGTGAAAAGCCTGAAACTCGTGTCGGGATGAGGGGGTAGATTTGCAGAGACCGCTGGTCTTCCGGCGCGGTTGACCTTCGGAAGGAGTTTTCCGCCGAAGTTGCGGAGATCGGGAGGACCTCGCGGCCGACCTCCACCGAGAGGTCGGAAAGTGCTTTTGAGGCCAGCGGTTGCAATGCATCATCGGCCTTTGATGCCGGAGCTGCAAGCGTTGATCGGTGATGGTTGGGGTGCGACTCGTGTGCTACAAAGAAGGGTGTTGCTGAGCGCAATTCGTTCCACTTGCGGTTGAGAGGATTTCCAGATGAACAAACAGATCATTGCGGTCTGTTGGAGTGCGGTGGTGTTGTGTGGTGGCTGGGTGGCACTGTTCGCCCAGGAAAAACCCGCCGGTGAGTCACCCGCCAAAGACAAACCGACGGCCGAGAAACCCGCCGCCGACAAACCTGTGGAGGTCCAGTACGCGCAGATTGAGATCAAGGGGGCCTATTCCGAGGGACCCCAGGCACCCGGGCTGTTTGGCGAGCTGAGCGAAACGCTGGCGGTGGCCCTGGGCAAGTTCGAGAACGCCGCCCGCGATACCAAGATCGCGGGGGTCATTCTCAAGATTGACGGTCCCACGATTGGGTGGGCCAAAATGCGGGCCCTGCGGAGCGGGATTGCCAGGGTTCAGGCGGCCGGGAAGAAGGTCTACGCGACCCTCAACGAAGCCGACAACATGGACTTCCTGCTGGCCACCGCCTGTGACGAAATCTGGATGCCCGAGGCGGGCGTCCTGACCACCCTGGGGCTGCGGGCCGAAGTCACTTTCTACAAGAAGGCGTTCGACCTGCTGGGGGTGAAGGCCGAAATGTTGCGGGTGGGAGAGTTCAAGTCGGCTGGAGAACCGTACTCGCGGACCGACATGAGCCCCGAGTTCCGCAAGGAAATGGAGGAGATTCTCGACGACTTCTATCAGCAGTTGATCACCACCATCGCCGAGTCGCGCAAGGTGCCTGTGGAGAAGGTCCGCGAGTTGATCGACTCCGCCCCGCTCACCGCCCGGCAGGCGTTCGAGAACAAGCTGATCGATCACGTGGGCTATCAGGATGAACTCGAGACCGCCCTCGCCAAAACGCACGAGGGGAAGACTCTCAAGGTGCTCCGCAGGTATGGCAAGAAGAAGGTCGACACCGATCTCAACAGCCTGGCGGGAATGATGAAGTTCATCGAAGCCCTGACGGGGGGTGAGCAGCCCAAGAAGAAATCGGCCAATCCCAAGCTGGCGATCATTCACGCCCAGGGAATGATCGTGACTGGAGCCAGCTCGGTCGACTTCCTCTCGGGAGAGTCGACCATGGGCTCCGACACGATGATCAAGGCGATCCGCGAAGCCCGCACCGATCCGACGGTGAAGGCCATTGTGCTGCGGATCGACAGCCCTGGCGGCAGTGCCCTCGCCAGCGATCTCATGTGGCGCGAGCTGGAACTGGTCGACAAGCCGTTTGTGGTCAGCATGGGCGATACCGCCGCCAGCGGCGGCTATTACATCGCAATGGGGGCCGACCGCATCTTCGCCGAAGCGGGAACCATCACCGGATCCATCGGCGTTGTCGGGATGAAGTTGGCCACCGGGGGGGTGATGGAGAAGGTGGGGGTCACCACCGATGTGATTTCCCGCGGGAAGAACTCGGGCATCAACAGCACGACCCAGGGCTACACCGAGGGGGAGCGGGCGGCGATGCAGAAGATTCTCGACGAGATCTATTCACAGTTCACCCACAAGGCGGCCGCCGGCCGGAAAATGCCCTGGGAACAGCTCGAGAAGCTGGCTCGCGGCCGGGTCTACACAGGGAATGCCGCACTGAAACTGGGCCTGGTGGATGAATTGGGGGGCCTGGATGCGGCCATTGCCCATGCCAAGAAACTGGCCGGACTGAATCCGGAAGAGAAGCTCGAGCGGCTTGATCTGCCCAAGGCGGCCAATCCCCTGGACGGGTTGCTGGGAGGGGGCGATTCGGGGGCCGACTCGCGGCTGTCGACCCAGGGGGCGGCCCTCCGTACCCTCGGGGGTGACCTGCTTCCGGCGGGAACCTCCCGTGCGTGGGGGGCTCTGCGCCTGTTCCGCAAAGAGCGGGCCGCCACGGTGCTGCCTGTCGACCTGAAGGTGGAATAAGCCCAGGGAGGCTGATTTCCTCCCGTCAGGAGGAGTGGCCACGCCGGTGCGTGACAACAACCGTCGAAGGGGCGCTCGCAGCACGAGGCCGGTTCGACGGTTGTTTTTTTGGGGGTCATTCTTGCGGCTGGACGCCGTCTGTCGTTTCGCGTCGTCACGCCGGTCCGTCGAGCGGCAGAGTCAACAGCCGGGGGCGGGGAGGTTGAGGTTCCCCTCGTCAGTCGCACATCGGTTCCCACGGGCTTTCCGTCCCGTGTTCTCCCGCTCCCGGATGTTGAACATCGTCAACAGGCCGCATCAGATTCTGTTGCCAAACGTCAACAGCCTTCCCAATCGGTGCAGACGGTATTTTTGGCAGTGTGTTTTAACTTGTTTGTCATTAGGGACTTGCGTCGATTTGATTGGGGATGAAAACCGCCCTCAAAGTGGCCCGCTCTTTGCCTAATGAGGTTTTCGACTGCACAGGCGACGACACCGGTCGACGCGGCAGCATCCTCCCGAGTTGGCGAAGGTGAACCCAAGATGTCGTTCAACAAGAAGTTCCTCAAAATCTATCCGGTCGACCGTGTCACCGTGTTGCATTTGGGTGAGATGGAGATCTGGGACGGGGCCGACATGGCCCTGCTGCGCGAGACCCTGACGAACCTCATCGAGAAGGAGCGGCGGAGGGCCATCGGCATCGACATGACCTACGTCAAATACATTCCGGGGGGCTTCTTCGGAATGCTGTTTGACTGGCACGAGCAGGGGGTGTCGATTCACCTCTACACACCCCAGCCGAATGTTCGGCGGATGCTCTGGTTCGACCGGTTCTTCGAACCGCGATCGGAATTTGAGTACGAACTGCGTCCCGAACGGGCTGACGAATTCCCGCTGGGCTTCGCTGAGGAAGAGGCCGGCATGATGCCCGGCAGCGTGATGAATCTGCTGTTGAGCTCGGTCGCCGACGAATAGTCGCCGAGCACAAGGTACCTTGCCAGTTGCCAACGGGGCCGCAGCCTGGGTCGTCGCCAAGGCTGCTCCCCGGAAGGCCGGGTTTTCCTGACTGCCAGCGGCTGCCTGGTTGGCTCACGGTCTGCGGATCAGTCAACGCGGCACACCGCGGGGGCCCCGACGTCGGTACGCCTGGGCGGCGGCCCGACCCTGTTCGAACAATTGCCGGTTGGTCGGGGCGGCTTTCGCCCGCTGCCCTTCCGCCAGCGCCTGTTCCCAGCTCGTCCCGCTCAGCGGGAGCCATCCGGAGACGACCCCCACCATGTAATAGTTGAGGCTCCGGGGAGCCTCGAGTTCCTGGGATTGTGCGGTCCCCGGAAACCATTGCAGTCGCGGGTCTTCGCGTGAGGGTGGAGTCTCCGCTCCGGTCTGGACCGCGGCGGGACGCAGCCAGAACTCGTTCACCAGACCCACCCCTTCTGGCTTCAGATACGGAAGCTGCTTAAGAGCTTCGTAACCCTCGAGAGCCAGCAGAATGTCGATCCCCCCATGGCCGCGCAGGGGGGAGTGCAGCGGGCTGCCCAGGCGCACCTGGCATGAGACGCTGCCAAACCGCCGGCTCAGGCCATGGATCTCGCTCTTTTTGACCTCGTAGCCCTCATGCAGGGCGGCCGCGATCAGCAGGTCCCCCGCCGTGACCACTCCCTGGCCACCCAGGCCCGCCAGCAGGACGGTTAGCGGGGCGGTACCGGCGTCAGACATGTCTCAAGTTCCACGAGGTCGGGCACAAGTCGGCGAGGTTGCAACGCCCCTTCGGGGCACGCCTGAACGCACAGTGTGCAGCCGACGCACAGGTCGTGATTGATCAGCGGAGCCGGCCTGCCAGCCAGTTCCTGGCGCTCGATGGCCACACAGCCCACCTGGAAGCACTCGCCGCAACCGGTGCATGCCTCCTCCGTCAGATGAGCCTGCTGAACGGTCTCCCGGCGTTTGAGCAACAGGCACGGGGCCCGGCTGATCACCACCGAGGGACCAGGATGGTCGAGTGCCTCCCGCAGGACCGCTTCGCTTTCGGCCAGGTCATAGGGGTTGATCACCCGGATCCATTCGATGCCGAGAGCGGCGATCAGTTTCTCCAGATTGACCCCTGGCCCGCTCTGTCCGAGGGCGGTCTGTCCGTTCGCGGGATTCCCCTGCAGGCCCGTCATGGCGGTCGTGGAATTGTCCATCACCAGCACGGTGGTCTGTCCGCGATTGTGAACCAGGTCCAGCAGCGGCCCCAATCCCGAGTGCAGCAGGGTCGAGTCGCCAATCACCGCCAGCAACTTGCCCCGGACCCGGTCCCCCAGGGCCTTCTCCATCCCCAGGGCGGTGCCGATGCCGGCTCCCATGCAGACCACGCTGTCGATCGCGTTCCAGGGCTCGAGTGAACCCAGAGTGTAGCAGCCGATGTCCCCGGCGACTCGCACACCAATCCGGCTGATGGCCGTATAAACCCCCAGGTACTGGCAGCCTGCGCAGATCCGGGGGGCCCGTCCTGGAATCGAGGGATCTCCCAACTGCATGGGCTGGGGGGCCCGCTGGTCGACCGACTGCAGGATCCGTTCGGGGGTCAATTCTCCCACCCGGGGAATCCAACCCTCGCTGGCGACGGGAATGCCCAGCGCTTTGATCTGCTCTTCGAGGAACGGGTCGAGTTCTTCGATGACCCAGACTTCGTCGACCTGGGCCGCGAACTCACGAATCTTTTGGGCAGGCAGGGGCCAGCTCTGCCCGAGTTTCAGCACCGACAGGTGGGGGAAGGCCTCGCGAACATACTGATACGCCAGGCCCGAGGTAATCACCCCCACCCGCAAATCACGCCATTCGACGCGGTTCCAATCGGCCGCTTCGGCATACTGGGCCAACGCCTCGACACGGGCTTCCAGCGCGCGATGACGCAGAATGGCCTGGCGGGGCAACAGCACATACTTGTCGAAGTCGCGGATGAATCCGGTGGGGGTGCGGGGCTCGGGAGGATCACCCACACGAACAAGGGTCTTGGAGTGACAGATCCGGGTGGTCAAGCGGACCAGCACCGGGGTATCGAATCGCTCACTCAGCTCAAACCCCGCCAGAACGAGATCGCGGGCCTCCTGACTGTCCGATGGCTCCAGCATGGGGAGCTTGGCTGCCCGTGCGTAGTGACGGCTGTCTTGTTCGTTCTGCGAACTGGCCGCCGAAGGATCATCCCCCACCACGACCACGAGCCCCCCGTTCACTCCGGTGTAGACCGATGAGAAGAGAGGATCCGCGGCGACATTGAGGCCGACGTGCTTCATGGAGACCATCGCCCGGGCTCCCGCGAAGGAGGCCCCCAGGGCCACTTCGTAGGCCACCTTTTCGTTGGTGGACCAGAGCGCCTCGATCCCGGGATGCCGGGCGATCGATTCGAGAATCTCGGTACAGGGGGTTCCCGGGTAGCTGGTTGCCACCGTGACCCCGGCCTCGTAGGCCCCTCTTGCGATGGCCTGATTCCCCGACATCAGCCACGTCTGCGCCGACTTCATGTCGCCCCCTTGAGTTCGAGGATTTGAGCCGTGGTCATCACGGCCGCCTGGTTGTCGATAAACGGGAGCATACCAGCCAGCACAGTTCCCGGCCCCACATCAATAAAGCGGTTGGCTCCCCGCTGCGTGCGGGACAGAATGGTCTGCCCCCAATGCACCGGGGCGGTCAGGCAGTCGGCGAGGAATTCGGCCACTTCCAATCCGCGTCCCAGCTCGTTTCCGGTGCGGGTGTCAATGACCGGGACCTGTGGATCCTGGACCGGCAAGGCGGCCAGGTCGGTCCGCAGGGCGCGCGCGACCGGTTCCAGGCCCGGGGTGTGCATCGCCCGCGCACGGACCAGCACCCGCGCCTGCTTCGCCTGGCGCGACAGCGACTCCGCCAACACCCGTTCCACCGCCGGGGCCATCCCCGAGATGACCTGCTGCCGGGGGGAGTTCCAGTTCGCCACCCACACATCGGGCTCGGCGGCCACCAGGTCGGCCACCACCGGTGCCTCCAACCCGAGGATCACCCCCATGGCATGATCCTGGCTCTCGACCCAGTCGTGAATGCGCTGTTCGGTCAGCCCGAGCAGTCGCAAACCTGTCGCGAAATCGAGAGCACCACTGGTGGCGACCGCCGCCCACGATCCCAGACTGTGCCCCAGAACGGCCGATGGCTGCCAACCTCGCGATCTCAGCACGGCGGCCGCGGCACACGAGATCACGTAGATCACCTCCGACTCTTGCCGGGGGGGCACCACCTTCCGCCCCGAGCCCTCAAGACACACCGCTGCGACGCTGTATCCCAGCAGGTCAGATGCCTGCCGGACCAGTTCATCGGCCACTGGCTCCCGCCCCAGAAACTCCGACCCCATCCCGACATACCGGCAGCCCAGACCCGGGAACAGCCAGATCTCAGAAGAAGGCCGCTCGACAGCGCAGGTTCCCGACCCAACCTGCACGGTGTTTTCGCAGGTGGTCTGGTGGGGATCGGAAGTGGGATGTTCGATCTGTCCGGGCACACGCCGATGGTATCGGTCGCGAAGCGAATCGTCGACCGTCGCGCCCCGGAAATCCCCTCTGCCGAGACACCCTGCTCCCCCACTGTTTGCCTTGATTTCCTGATCGGAACTTTCCTCTCTGTCGAGTCACCGCCCGCTTCCCTCCCGGGTGGGCACGTTCTCCTCCGAGTCGTCCGATTTGGCGGCCCGGTTCGAACTCCTTACCATGCAGGGAGGGGAGTCCCCCGAACCCGAACGGGACCGCCTTCGGTGTGGTTCCGCGCTCTTGCTGGAGATGCTTTCGATGATCAACCTGGCACCACTGGCAGGGCGCATCGCTCTCGTCACCGGCGGTTCGCGGGGAATTGGCCGGGCCTGCGCCGAGGAACTGGCCCAGGCCGGTGCCGATGTTGCCATCAACTATCACTCGAATGTCGCGGCAGCCCGGGAAGCGGTCGAGGCGGTCGAACGGCTGGGACGACGGGCGTTTCCCATTCAGGCCGATGTCTCACAGCCAGCGGAAGTCGACCATCTGGTCCGGATGGTGGAACAGACCCTCGGGCCGATCGAACTGCTGGTCAACAATGCCGGGGTCTTCGACTATGTCCCCCACGGTGAACTGACCCTCGAGATGTGGCAACGCACCCTGAATGTCAATCTGACGGGCAGCTTCCTGGTCACCTGGGCCGTCAAGGAGGGCATGCTCGCCCGCCGGTTTGGCCGCATTGTCAACGTCGCCTCGATCTCGGCCCTTCAGCCCCGCCCCCTGTCGATTGCCTATGCGGCCAGCAAGGCGGGGATGATGGGCCTGACCCGCAGCACGGCGGCCGCCTTCGCAGGACACAACATCCGCGTGAATGGAGTCGCTCCCGGACTGATTGAGACCGAAATCATCGAAGGGGTTTCCGCCGAGGCGGTCGACAAGATCGTCTCCGCCACCCCCCTGCAGCGGATCGGTCACCCCGTCGATGTGGCGCGGGTGGTGCGCTTCCTCATGACCGACGACTCCGAATTCATGACCGGGCAAACCCTGGTGGTGTGTGGCGGACGGGTCATGACTCCCTGAGTGACCGGCCGGTTCCGCTCGGCGCGGCACCTGGCGAACACCCGCTGGGGGAGTCCTCTGTCGCCCACTGGTCCGCCAGGATGTCTCCGGACAAGAGCCCGGGGGTGACTCCCGCTACCAATACTCCACGGGACCATTGGGGGTCCGGATGAGGGCCGTGGGAAGCGGTTCGAGCCGGGTGCCGTGTCGTTCTTCAATCTGGTCGGCGATGGCCGCGAATTCCACCACGCTCTCAAACTGGCGCAGCCGGTCTTCCAGGTCTTCGGGAATACCGAGCCGGGCGCCGTACCAGGCGGCGAACTTGCGGAAATTCCGGCAGCTGAGGTACTCCCCGTGCTGCTCCACCATCAACCCGAAGTGCCGCCGCAGAAAATTGACCTGCTCGAAGGGAGTGGGAGAAAACTCGGCCCCCTCAAGATCGCCCGCCTCGGCCAGCGCGATCCGGCGGAAGATCCAGGGATCCATCAGCGCCCCCCGGCCGATCGCCACCGCGGCACACCCGGTCTCCCGACGCATCCGCAGCGCGTCCGCCACAGTGCGGACATCGCCATTGCCCACGACAGGAATGGATTTCACCGCCTCCACGACCGCCCGAATTCCCTCCAGTGACACGTTGCCCGTGAAGCCCTGTTGCCGGGTCCGGCCATGGATGGTGATCGCGCAGACACCAAGTTGCTCGAACTCTTCCGCCAGCAGCGGGGCGGTGAGCCGGCTGCGGTCCCAACCGAGTCGCATCTTCACAGAAACCGGCAGCCGCACGGCACGAACCACTTCTCCCACCAGCTGGCACGCACCGTCGCCGTTGCACATCAGGCGAGCCCCGCCCCCCGACCCCGTGATCTTGGCCATGGGGCACCCCATATTGATGTCGATCGCCTGATAGCCATGGTCCTCGAGCCAGCGGGCCGCGGCCACCATGTGGCGCACCTCGCCGCCGTAGATCTGCACGGTCAGCGGCGTGTCGGCGGCATGGGTCTGAACCAGTTCGCGGGCCCAGCGAGTCCCCGAAACCAGATGCGAAGCCTGCACGAGGTCGGTGGTGCACAGCCCCACTCCTCCCAGCTCGCGGATCACCCGCCGAAACGCCAGGTGGGTGTACCCGGCCAGTGGAGCGAGGAAGTAGCGGGATGCCAGATCGCGTCCCCCCAGGGTGATGCCGCCGGAAGTGGGCCCAGTGTCCGATTTGGGGGGCGGTTGATCACCCCGGGTCGCACTGGGGGGGGCGGGGGCTGTGGCCGAGTGCAGCGTCATGCCGAAGGGGTCTCCGGGGCGGGGGGCCGGTTCTCGAGAGACTGTCCCTCGAGACGCCGCAGGGCGAGCCGCAGTTCTTCGGGAACGGGGACAGGCTTTTGCAATTGGTAGTCGAATGTCACGACGACGCAGTCCCCTTCCGCCGCGATCAGCCCCTGCCGCTCACTGACCACGCGGTGTTGCATGGTCAGGCTGGTCCGGCCCAGTTTCGAGACCCGGGCGCCGATCCAGACCGTGTCAGGAAAGCGGATCTGCCGGCGATAGTTGCACGATACGGCGGCGAGGATGGGGGCCAGCCGTTGTGACTGGTCGATCTGCAGCAGTCCCGCCCGGTCGCTGTAGGCGATGCGGGCCGTCTCGAACCAGCGCAGGTAGACGGTGTTGTTGACATGTCCAAACGCGTCCTGATCACCCCATTGGACGGGCAGTCGCACATGCACGGGAAACCCTTCCAGCAGGGCCCGTGTGACGGAGGAAGGGCTCTCAGTGGTCATGGTCCAGTCGGGGCTGTGAGGAGATGGAGATCGAGGGGGTATCGTCCTTCAGCAAGACGCCGCTGCACTCTTCCACCCGGGAACGCCGCAGCAGCCGCAACAGCACGTGCGCCCCCTCGGCCGGGGGCAGTCCCGCGGGATGAATGTTGGAGACGCAGTTGCGGTCGGCATCGGTGAGTCCGCGCCGGGGACGATGGACGAAATAGGCACCCAGGCTGTCGGGTGCGAGCAGTCCGGGGCGTTCCCCCAACAGCAAGAGGGCCAGGCGTGCCCCCAGCAGCTCTCCGACGTCATCCTGCAGCGCCACCCGCGCCCGGGGAATCACGAAGACCGGGGCGAGTTTCCAGCCCAGTTCCTGGAGTGAAGGCCACAAGACAGCCAGCAGGGGGATGACCTGCCGGTGCGCCGCCAGTGCCGAGAGTCCATCCGAGACAATCACCACCAGATCGCATTCGCGTTGTCCCGCGGAATCGTGTTCCGCCAGGGCCTTCCGGCTTTCGGGTGAGAGTTCGCGTCCCCAATCCGGACGAGTCAGGAAGGTCCGGCGATCCGCGGCGCGGGTCGCCAGAACCCGGGTGGGACAGCCCAGTGAACCGAGTTCCTGCACGAGCCGCTCAGGCTCGAAGGGAGAGTGCACTGCATCCCGGGCCTGCGAATGGGCCAATGAGAAGTCGAGCCAGGCGCGGGTGGGCAGGCTGCCGCCGGCGCGGCCCAAGGCAATGCGGGCAGGACTGATCGCACGAAGATGCGACCAGACGTCAGGCAGGTGGGCGGGGGGACGATCCACTGGTTCGGCCTAGGGTTGTGGATCTTCTGGCTGGTTCAGGAAATCGAGAATCAGATCTTCGTCGGAATCGGATTTCTTCCGGGAAGTTCCCCGTGGGGGGGCCGATTTGGCGGCCCCTGGAGCGCGGTTCGGCTTGGGAGGGGGTTGGGTGGCGGGGGCCCCTTCCTGCCGGGGGGAATCGGCGCGCCGCGGGGCGGGGGGCCTGGTCGGCGCAACTTCGGTCGGAGGTTCTGCCTTCACGGTCGGTGTTGCCGGAGGCCGGGACGCGACGGGGGCGGAGGCCGGGGATTGGGGGGCCGTCACTCTCGGCCGGGGACGCGAGAGCGGTTCCGGCGCGTCTGGCGGGTTGTGCCCGGGCAGCGGCATTCCCAGCCGCTCCGCCGCCTGCCGGAATTCGTCCGTCATCAATTGGACCCGTGACCAGCGTTGGGCGGGATCCCGTTCCAGCCCCTTCATGATGGCGGCTGCGACCTGCGGGTCGATGGTGGGCACCAGGGTCTGGATTTCGAGCGGAGGTTGGTTCAAATGCTGCACCACGGCTTCCAGACTGGTGGCCTCGGGCCAGGGATGCCGGCGGGTGAACATCTCGTAGCAGGTCATCGCATACGAGTAGATGTCGATGCGGGCGTCGGTGCGTTGGCGGCGAACCAGTTCGGGGGCCATGTACGCCGCCGTTCCTGTCCGGTTTCCCGGAGCCTGGAAGTTGGGGGTATTGGGAACGACCAGTCCAAAATCAATCAGCTTGACGACCAGTTCCGGTTCGGTGACCACCACGTTGCGCGGGCAGAGATCCCGGTGGATGAATTGCCGGGAGTGCATGTAGGCGAGCGCCTCTCCCAACTGGATCATGAAATTGAGGCGATGCTGCTGCATCACCGCATTCTGCACATCGACAAGAAAGCTGAGGTTGACCCCTTCGAGATACTCCATCACGAGGACGGGATCTCCCTCGGTGGTTTCCCCCCATTCGTAGGTCCTGACGAGATTGGGATGATCCAGCGAAACCGCGATCTCCCCTTCGGAGGGTTTGTGCCATTCGGCGGGAAACCGCGCCTCGTATTTGTGGGTCTTTTCCTTGTCCAGAATCTTCAGGCCCACCACACGCCCGGTTTTGGTGTCGCGTGCCTTGAAAAAACGCGACATGCTCCCCTGTCCCACACGGCAGATGAGCTCGAACCGTTTGGTGATCTCGGTGGGGGTGACTTTGGGTTTTCGCCCCAGCAGTCTGTCGAGAAATCCCATGGAACCGGCTCCCCATTCGAAGCTTCGCAAAGGGCACCGACCGCAACGCTTCCCGGCAATCAGCGACCCGGCAAGAGAGGAGGGGTGTCTTCACCGGGTACAGGCAGCTGTTTCCCGGGTGGATCCGGAGACCACCTGATCCCCTCCCCACAATCGTTATCGTACGCAGTAATCGATGATGCGGGCAATCTCGGTCCGCAGTTCGGGGCGGGGCACAATCCGGTCGACAAACCCGTGTGCCAGCAGGAATTCACTGGTCTGGAACCCCTCCGGGAGTTCTCCCTTGATGGTCGCCGCGACCACTCGCGGACCGGCGAAACCCACCAGGGCCCGGGGCTCGGCAATCACCACGTCCCCCAGGGACGCGAACGAGGCGGCCACCCCGCCCATGGTGGGATTGGTGAGGATCGAAATGAAGAGTCCCCCCGCTTCGTGGTACTGGGCCAGCGCCGCACAGACCTTGCCCATCTGCATCAGCGACAGAATCCCCTCATGCATGCGGGCCCCCCCTCCCGACCCAGACACGATCACCAGCGGAAGCTTCAGACGGGTGGCCTCCTCGATCGACCGCGTGAGTTTCTCCCCCACCACCGAGCCCATGCTCCCCATGATGAAGGCCGAATCGGTGACGGCACAGATCAGGGGGCGGCCCCGCAGGTATCCCCGTCCCACAATGCAGGCGTCCTTGAGGCCCGTCTTGGCCTGTTCCTCCCGCACGCGGGCGGGGTAGGGTTTGCGGTCGGCAAACCCCAGTGGATCGAGGGATGACAGGTTGGGGAACCACTCCTCAAAACTGTCGTGGTCCAGCAACTGCTCAATACGCGTTCGGGCCGAGATATAGAAGTGGTGCTGGCAACCCGCCTCAGGGCAGATTCCCATCCGCTCGTCGACCGTTTTTTTGTAGATCGTCGCTCCGCAGCCTTCGCAACGAATCCACAACCCTTCGGGCACTCCCCGCTTCTTGCGGGGTTCCGTTGAGGTTTCGGTTGGCAACTCGGTTCCGGTCCGGGTTTTCATCAGGTCGGGGGAAAAAAGCCAGAAAGAACGCCCGGGCCCGAATCAGGCCGGCTTGAGGGCCGCTGCGGAGATGGTCGGCAGCTCGACCGCAGAGGTTACCTCGTCCACCTCGTGGAGGGGAACCCAAGTTCCACATCGGCCAGTGCAGGCGGGTGCAATATCGGCAACTGGGGTTTTGTTCACAATCGCCTCGATGAGGCACGCCACGGGATCGGGGGCCACGATGACCAGCCGGCCTTTCTTCTTCAGCGGCCGTTCCAAACCCTCCCGCACCCGCGCCAGGGCGTCGGTCAGCGATTCACCCTCCGGCGGGCAGACGCAGCAGGGATCCTCCTGCAGTTGCTTGTAGACCCGGGGCTGCTTCCGCCGCAACTCCTCCCACTGCAGTCCCTGCCAGAGCCCCTGATCAACATTGGCCAGTTGCGGTACGACCCGGCATTCCACGCCATGCATTTCGGCCAGTTGCTCCGCGCTGGTCAGCGCGGGCTCGGTGGGCGAGGTGAAGACCAGGTCAATGTCGGTGTCGGCCAGTTCGGAGAGCAATTGCCGCTGTTGGTCTTCTCCCCGATCGCTCAAGGGAAGATCCAAAGTGCCCTGGATCCGCTGCTGTTCGTCAAACTCGGTGCATCCCGGGCGAATCAGGATCAAACGGGACATCATCTCGGTCTTCAATGACTTGGGGCGGAATGCGCCGCCCCCTCGGCCAGTCGCCGCAATTCGCGCAGCGACTGGTGGTAATCGGACGTGTCAAAAATCGCGCTGCCCGCCACAAACAAGTCCGCCCCGGCGGCAGCGGTGGCGGCGATCGTCCCCGGCCCAATTCCCCCGTCGACAGACAACAGGGTCTCCGGGGGGAGTCGCCGCCGCAATTCACGCAGTTTCTCCAACGCCACCGGCTGGAATTTCTGCCCACCGAATCCGGGCTGGACACTCATCACCAGCACCAGATCGCACTCGCCGAGGTAGTCGGTGATTGCCGCCACCGGCGTGCCGGGATTCAAAGCCAGTCCCGCTCCCGCCCCCGCTTCCCGGATCCTTCGCAGCACCCGCCGCGGATCGGGAACCGCCTCGATGTGTACTGTGATCAGCTCACATCCCGCCTGCAGGTAATCGTCGAGGTACCGCTCGGGATCGGCGATCATCAGATGAGCGTCGAACGGCAGGCGGGTGGTCGACCGAAGGCTCTCGATCACCATGGCGCCATAGGACAGATTGGGAACAAAATTCCCATCCATCACGTCGAGGTGCAGAACAGTTGCCCCCGACTGTTCCAGCAGTGCCACCTCGCGCTGCAAATTGGCGAAATCACACTTGAGCATCGACGGGGCGATGACTGGAGCCTGCTCCTTCAATCGCCGTGCGACGTGCGAACACGTATTCAAGACAGAGTTGCCTGATGGCTCCCGCCGACCCATCCGCGGACGATCACCGGAAAGCCAATTCGACCCCCCGCGACCGCATTTCGACGACGTTCGTCGAGATCGACAGAATTTGGGTATTTTACTGTTTCTCTTTCACGGCCGTAAAGACCGCGGCACAGACCGCCAGCGAGACTGGAATGTTTCGTCGCAAGTGCTTTCAATAGTAACAGGTTACGAAATCCATCTCCCGCTGGAACCCCCTCCATGCTGATCGCCCTGGCTCAACGGAATCCCCTCGTGGGAGACCTTCGCGGGAATCTGGAACACGTCCGGTCGACCGTCGTCGCTGCGGCCCGCCAGGGCGCCCGTCTGGTGATCTTTCCTGAGCTCGTCCTCAGCGGTTATCCCCCCAAGGATCTCCTGCTGCGGGAGGGATTTGTGGAGGCCTGTGACCGGGCGGTCGCCGATTTGGCGTCTCGGCTGCCTCCCGGGGTGGCCGCCCTGGTGGGGCATCCCACCCGCCGCTCGGTTCCTGAGGGTTGCGCAGGCAATGGCGCCAGCCTGCTCGATGCGGGACGGATCCAGGCCACCATCATCAAGTGCCTGCTGCCGAATTACGACGTTTTCGACGAACGCCGTTACTTTCTTCCCGCCGTCGGGGCCAATTGTCGGGTGTTCGAAGGGGTCCGACTGGGAATCCACATCTGTGAGGACGCCTGGTACGGGGAGCCGGGAACCACGCATCACATCCTTCCCGAAAACCGCCGCGATCCCATCGCCCAATTGGCTGCGGATGGTGCGGATTTGTTTATCAATTTGTCGGCCAGCCCCTTCGAGCTCGACAAGCCCAATCGCCGGCTGGAATTGCTCCGCCGTCATGTGACCCGGCACTCCCGCCAGTTTCTGTTCGTGAATCAGGTGGGGGGGAATGATGACCTGGTTTTTGACGGCAACTCGCTGGCCCTGGGGGCCGACGGGCAGGAACTCGCCCGCCTGAAGGCTTTTGAGGAAGACCTGGTGCTGGTCGACTTCTCGGAGGGTGTGCTGCGGCCTGTCCCCCGGAACGATGGCCGGCCTCTGGTGAGCCCCTCCCCCCCTCGCGAGTCCGATCTGCTGGACGCACTGGTGCTGGGGTTGCGTGATTACATGCGCAAAAGTGGTTTCCGGGAATGTGTTCTGGGACTGTCGGGCGGAATCGACAGCGCCCTCGCCTGCTACGTTGCCGCCCAGGCGGTCGGCCCCGACAAAGTCCACGGGCTGGCCATGCCCAGCCGCTACAGCAGCCCCCACAGCCTGTCCGATGCCCGCAGCCTCGCGACTGCGCTCGGCGTTGATTTTCAGGTGATCCCCATCGATGAGATCCATCGGTCCTATGAGGGAACCGCGGTGGTTGGTGACGATCTCCGGTCTCAGCCCGCGGGACTGGCCGATCAGAATCTCCAGGCCCGGATCCGCGGCGCAGCGGTCATGATCCGCAGCAATCGACATGGCTGGCTGGCCCTCGCCACCGGCAACAAAAGCGAGTTGGCGGTGGGTTATTGCACTCTCTACGGCGACATGGCCGGGGGCTTCGCGGTCCTCGCGGATGTCTTCAAGAAAGATGTCTATGCGGTTTCACGCTACATCAACGACGTCCGGGAACGCCGGGAGATCATTCCCGAAAGCTCTCTGACCAAAGCCCCCAGTGCCGAATTGGCCCCGAACCAGTTCGATCAGGATACGCTCCCGCCCTATCCCGTTCTCGACGCAATTCTGGAAGGGCTCATTGAACGGGAACAGTCGGTGGCCCGGCTGAGCCGGCAGTTTCCACCCGAGACGGTTCGCTGGGTCCAGTCGCGGATGGATCGCAATGAGTTCAAACGCCGGCAAATGGCTCCGGGCATCAAAATCTCAGCCCGGGCGTTTGGTACGGGGAGGCGCATGCCCATGGCGGCCCGGTTTGATTTCGAAACTCCCCCACACGGTTGATGGGGGAGCCAATCCAGCCCACGCAGTCGGGGGCCTCCCAGGGCGCCACACTGCTTGTCGCAGTGGTGGACCGAATTTGTGTTCACCTTTTGGCAGGGAAGGTGGTCAAATGTATTCATTCGTGTGGCCGGAACCCCGAGCGCGAATCCGGATTGAAGAATCTGCGCAAGGTTTGCCGATCTCAGAAAGTATGAAGAGCGGATTTCCACCCACGGTGGGCAGATCCGCCACAGCCCTCTCTGAGGAACCGTGTCATGCATCGCCCGATTTTCCTGGTGTGTCTGTCTGTCCTGTTGGGGGGAGCGGCTCCCGTGCTGGTGACCCAGGTGGCCGCCCATGGTGGGGTTTGCTGCCAGGTCTGCCAGTTGCCCCCGCCCCGCTGTGCCTGTCAGCGCCCCGTCTTGCGTCCCGTTGTCGAAACTCAATACACGCAGCGGCCTGTCGTTCGCGAACGGGAAGAAGTCTCGACCGCCTATCGTCGCGAGGCGGTGCGTGAACGTGTTCCCACCACGGTGCTGGAAGATGTGACTGTCGATGAAGGGGGCTATCAGACGGTCTGGGTCCCCAAGCTGACGACCAAGCAGGTCGCCCGCACGGTCTATCAGACCCGGACGAGTTATCGCTCGGTCCCTTATCAGGTGACCCGCCGGGTTCCGGAATACGCCTGTGAGGTCGTCCCCGAGCAGGTGGTCCGCTATGTTCCCGAAAGCGAGGCTCAGGCCCGGGCCGCTGCCGCGTACCGGAACGAGCGGACCCCGGTGATCGGATCGCGGCCCACCTACCCCGAAACGGCCTCTCGATCGGGGCTCGGATTGGCCCCCGATCCCCGCTTCTCCATGTCGACCAGCCCCTATTATGGGTCGTACGGTCAGACTCCCTCCTCCACGGCATCGAACGAAGCCCGTTTGCGTTACGACGAGTTCCAGCCGCTGGAGGGGGATACCGAAAGCGCGCTGGGAGTGGCCGGTGGTCCCTCGCTGTCAGTCCCCGCCCCTTCCGCCGCCCAGGTCTGGCGCAATCGGGGAACCCTGCGGTAATCGAACGCCCAGCGAACGGCCGAACCGGTCGGGGTCTGGCGCCCAGGATTTCGATCTCCAACCCTCGGGAGCCCTCGCTCCCGGGGGTTGTTTCGTGTTGGCCGAGGATGCGTCCCGCGAGACACCACGCAGACCTGGAGGCGGGGGGAATCTGCGCCGGTCCTGCCGCTGGTTGCGGACGGCGTGAGCGTTCCCCATGATGGAATCCAGACGGCGGCCCCGCGTGGGGCAGTCGTTGGTTCCCAATCCCGATTTGCCGCTCGCCCCCATGACCCAATCCTCCGCTGATCGCCCGGCCGTCGGTACCGACCCGGTCCGTCCCCCGCTCACTCCCCTGAAACGCCACGAAGGAAAAGGGCGGGATCGGCTGTTGGGGATCGGTGTTCTTGCCGCCCTGCTGGTCGCGGGCTGGGCCACCCGAGGCTACTGGATGCCCAACTCGTGGCTTTACAGTCAGCGCAGCGAGGCCCCTCGGGGCTTCTCATGGCTGGAATTGGGCACCACCCGCCAGCAGGTTTTGCAAAAGCTGGCTGCCGAAGGGGGACAGTGGAGCAGCATCGTGAAGCCCGGAATGGCACCCAGTGCCTGGGCCGCGCATGCGAACGCCAAATTGGGGGGACAGCAGCTCGCCGAATTCGCCGTCATCTATTCGGATGCCGGCACTTACAACTACGGTGCCATCCCCGGGCAGGGAGATGGCCCTCTGAATGCGGCCGCGCTGGCCCCGGCCGGATCCGACACCGCCAAGGTGGTGGGCATCCGCTGGAAAGTGCCGCGGAGTTTCACCGAGACCAACTCGGCTGTTCCCGCAGGGGCGGTGATGTCCGAACTGGGGCTGCCGCATTCCGAAGAAAAAGACATTCTCCCCAAAGGAATGGTCTATCTCTGGAAGTGGCCCGGGGTGAATGCCAAGTACATCACCCTCGAAGGGGTGGTGATTCTGGAGCAAACCGAAGAGCTGGCCAAAGTGAATCAGTCCGGGGGCAAGGGGAATCTTCCTTCCATGGCCCCGCCGGTTTCCGAAGAACCATCTCCGGCTGCCGGGGAATCGGATCCGAGTTCGGGTGCTGCCGCGAACGAGAGTTCGCCGGTCGAGGCGTCGACGGATCAGGCCCCCAACCCGCTGGCCCCTCCGGCTGAAGGCACCCCGCAGAAGTGAACTCCCGCCCCGGGGCCGCTTCGATTCCTGCCGGGGGGCGGTCGGGTTTGTGAAAGGGCGGGTCACGCCTCCTTGAGCCGTGTGGAGACCTGCTGTTTCCCCTGGGTGATTTCCGACATGGAATTGCGCACGGATCGGGTCTGCTTGTGGTTGTTCGACGTCGAGCGCGATCAGTCCGCTTGCGGACCGCTCCTGGGCGAACTGCATCCCCGGGAACAGCGGAGGGCCGAGGCATTCCTCCAGCCAGTCGATCGCTGGGCGTTCGTGCTGGGACGGGGGACCTTGCGGCGGCTGCTGACCCGGTGTCTGCCGCCTGTGGGCCCGATCGGAGCGCTGGCTGAGGGACGCTGGGGCAAACCCGCGGTACCGGTCGTTCCCGGGGAACCTCCGGGACTCGAGTTCAACATTTCCCACAGTGGGGGCCGGGTGTTGTTGGCGGCGACGTGGGGTACGGCCGTGGGGGTCGATCTGGAAGTGCCCCGTCCGGGCGTCGAAATCGAAGAGCTGCTGAGACGTTTTTTCTCAAAGGAGGAGTTCGCGGTATGGCAAAGCCTGCCCGCCGAACTGCGAAGAACCGGTTTCTATCACCTCTGGACCCGCAAGGAGGCGGTGGTGAAAGCCGTGGGGCGCGGGCTGAGTCTCCCTCTCGATTCGTTCCAGGTCACGTTTGATCCCCGGGGGGCCTGCCGGGTAATCGTGGCTCCTCCGGAGACCCCGTCGGCTTTTGACTGGACCCTCTGCGATTTGACCGAGGAGGTTCGGCAACGGTCGTCGGCCGAGGCCCCTCTCGCCCAGGCCGCCCTGGCCCTCCCAGGCCGCGGATTCGAACTCGAATGGCGGGCTGCTGAGGAACTGCTGGTCCCCTGTCCGGGAGCGATCACGCCCGGGCAGGGCTGAGCCCCCGGGGGACCCCCCGTGATTTGCATTTGGCCCCGCGGAAATCGAAGATGCCGTCTCACCGGCTGCGCGGGGGGGGCTGAAGCAAGTCGTTTTTCTGGGCGTTCTTTCCGGAGCACAGTGTTCATGACACCAGACTCGTCGCACCCTTCGTCGGGCGGATCCACGGTCGGTTCACTTCCCCCCGGATTGAGCCGTCTGGAGCGTCGGAAGAGCCCCGGATGGGAGCAGTTCCTCCCCTGGTTGGCGTTGCTGGTGCTCGGCGGTCTGGGCTGGTGGGGACGCGACTACTGGATGCCCGATGCCTGGCGGTACCCGCGCCGGGCAACCGCCCCGGCCGGACTGAGTTGGCTGCGGTTCGAGACCACCCGGCAGCAGGTACTGGAACGGTTGGCCCGGAATGGGGCTCCGATGAATTGCATTGAACCTCCGCGGATGGGGCCGATGCTGTGGGCCTCGCACACGAACGTGACCCTGGAGGGGCTGCCCGTGAAAGAGTTCGCCCTCATTTACTCCGACGGGGGGCAATACAACTACCGCGCGCTGCGGGGCGCCCAGGGGGCGTTCGACGCGCCGGCACTGGCAACACCTGGTTCCGACACCGCCCTGATCGTGGCGATCCGCTGGCAGCCCCCCCGAAGTTTCGTGGAGGAGAATTCAGGCGCAGTGCCGGTGGCGGTCCTGCGGGAACTGGGAGTGCCTCACGAAGAGGGCCGGGATCTGCAGAAAACCGGCAACGCGTACCTGTGGAACTGGGGCGATGTGCGGGCCCGCTACGAGGCCTTCACGAACCACCTTGTGCTCGACGCCCGGCCTCCGAAGAGTGACTCGGGAATCCCGTCGAATTGAGCGTGCCGCGAGGCTCATCCCCGGAATGCCCCCCCGCTGGACCGCGAATTCCAAACCGGATGGGCGAAAACCCGATCCACTCTCCGCTCCCCAATCGGACGCCTGCCGGGATCGGTCCGCCGGACCCGGCAGGTCGCCTCCATCGCCGTCAACGGACGGAATGTCCACCCCCGGAGCCTCATTGGGCCGTTCGACCGCGGGCCTGCTGCGCCGCCGTCGTCCAACCTGATGCCACGCCAACCTGATGCCACGCCAATCCGGCGAGAGTTCCTGACCCGCACTTCGGCGGCATCGACTTCGACCTGGAGCGGTTCAATCCTGACAACATTTTCGGGAAGACAGACGCACTTGTTGACGCCACTCTGCGAGCGGAGGGGAGTCGCTCTGAATTCCGTGAAATCAGGGAACTGAAGATCCGGGGCAGTTTTCAGGTCGGCAACGCTCCCGCGTCGTGCAGCACGACCCGGCTGGAACGGCCGGACCCTGTCCCCGTTCCATTCGGAGGAACCGGCGAAGATCGCAGGCTCCCCGGGCCAGAGTGTCCACTTCAACGAGGCCCTCGCCGACTTTGCCGCCGCCTCTGCCGACCAGACCGAGCAGGATTACGGCGTCCTGCTGCAAGCCGCCCGCGACGGCAAGATCGAGGTCTTTGTCGAACCGGAGTGACCCTCCGGTATGGTCGCCCCCCAAAGTGTGATCCCGCCGGTCCAGGATGCCCTGGCACCGACGGGATTCCAATCCCCTCATGGAGAAGAACGAAGCGTCGCCACACCGTTCAACGCGCGGCGACCCCTCCCGGACTCAGCCGCGCAGCAGATCCGCTCCCAGTTCCGTGACGAACAGCAGCGCATTGGTCAGCTTCCAGTTCTGCTGCGGGCCAAAGCCCGTTTGCAGCCACTGCAGCCGCTGGCTGGTCGTTGCATTGGTGTTCGACCAGACCGCCAGGAGTTCGGTCAGCCCGGCCAGCGGGAAGGCCCCGCTCCCCGACGGGAACAGGTCGATGTCGTCGGGAATCAGCAGCGTGCCGGCCCCCTCGCCCCGCAGGATGTCGTATCCCAGGCCTCCCACCACCACATCGGACCCTCCCACGCCCCGCAGATCGTCGGGCCCGGCTCCGCCGAAGATCAGGTTCGGCAGTGCATTGCCAACCAGCACATCGCGCAACTGGCCGCCGACGACCCCCTCGAACGCCCCCCCGTGCGACAACTGCAACTGCAGGTTCGCGTTCACCCGCTG
>JBKDUK010000326.1:0-4130 GCA_046339535.1 Planctomycetaceae bacterium
GGCCGCACCGCGCTGGTCCTGGCGGGGGCCCGCGGACACCGGGGGGAGGGGCGAGACCCTCACCCCCGGTTTCGAGAGGCAACTCAGTCGTCATTCATGGTCGCCGGTTTGCGTCGGCTGGTTGGCCGGCCCGTGCCGGCCGCGGTCGTGGTCTCGCGGACTTTCGCGCCCGACTTCCCTGGTTTGACCGCGACCTGCCGGACTGGAGCCAGTTCGAAGTCGGCATAC
Organism: Planctomycetaceae bacterium; assembly: GCA_046339535.1. Lineage (GTDB taxonomy): Bacteria > Planctomycetota > Planctomycetia > Planctomycetales > Planctomycetaceae > UBA10511. The sequence continues at coordinate 229 of JBKDUK010000326.1, forward strand.
TCCTGATCTTCACCTTCATCGGAGGGATCTGCGGGGGGCACCGCCTTGGCACGCGTGAGTTTCGTGGTGGCTCGGGCCGGAACGTTGGACCGTTTCACACCCGAGCGACCTGCGGGAGGAGCGAGGGTGGGTTCGTCGAGGGTGCTGTCGGGCTCGGGCGGGGGAGGAATCACCCGGCTGGGCCGACCGGTCTCGGGGAGCGGTTCGGGGCTGACTGCCGGGGTGTAGTTCATTTCCAGCGGGCGGTTGGAGGGGCTGCTGACGGGACCGAGGTTGGTGGAGGTCGAGTAGCCGCCGAGGTCTTCACCGGGGACACCGAAGAGGGGGCCGTGGATCGACTCGGCCTGGCATTCGATGAAGTTGATTCGCTGGGTTTCGATCTCCTTGATCATCTCCGCCTCTTCTTCATTCCGGATGATGCGGGGGGTCAGGAAGATCAGCAGTTCGGTCCGACGGGTCCGCTTGAAGTCGGCCCGGAAGAGTTGTCCCAGCAGGGGGATGTCACCCAGGAGGGGGACCTTGCGTTCTTCGAGGGTGTTCGAGCTGGTGATCATGCCACCGAGCACGATCGTCTGCCCGGTCCGGACGATGACCGAGGTCTGGGCGTTGGTGGTGTCGATGATCGGCGAGGTGATCACGCTGCCGTTGGGATTGGTGAAGAGGGGAATCCCCTGGGGGTTGAGGGCGTCCTTGCGGGCCGAGACCTCCATCACCACCATTCCTTCGGGACTGATGCGGGGGATGACCTCGAGGATGATGCCGACGTTTCGGGGAAGCACGATGGGGGTGGCGTTCCCGGTGGTCTGGTTGATGGTGAAGCTGTCGACGCGGGGAACCTCCTGACCGACCTGGATGGTGGCCAGCTGGTTGTCGAGGGCCTGCACCTGCGGGCGGCTGAGCACGTCGATGCGGCGACGGGCGGCGAGGGCCCGCAGCAGTACACTGACGCTTTCCGAGCCGGCGGCCAGCACGAGGCCGCCGTAGCCCAGGTCGCCGTTCACGCGGCCGACCGCGAGGCTGCTGAGGGCCTGCCCGCCGATGCGATCCGTGTTGAGATTCGGGGAGGTGTTGTTCCCCAGGGGCTGATTGTTGAAGTTGAAGCCGGGGGTCGAGCTTTGCGAGACAATGGTCTGGGTGGTGGTCTGCACGCCGTTGGGCGAGGTGTTGGTGGTGGGGACCTGGACCAGTTCGGTGATCGCGCTGCGATCGAAGAGGATGGAGTCCTGGATGCCCAGTTCCACGCCCCATTCGTCATTGCTGGTCAGTTCGACTTCGACCAGCAGGGCCTGGATGATGACCTGCTTGGGGACCTGGTCCAGCTCGCGGATGATCTGGATGATGTCGTCGAAGTAGCGGGGAGTCGCACTGATCAGCAGCTTGTTGCCGACTGGTTCGGGAACCACGACGACCTCGCGGTCGAACTGGTCAAACGCGCTGACGAGGGCGGGATCCTGCTGTTCGATCTGCCGTCGCGACTGCAGGAACTGCTGGATGGCGAGTGAGACATCGGCCGCCGGACTGTTCTTGAGGGCGTACACCCGGTTCTGCCGCTGGCGAACGTCGCTGGAATCGAGCGACAGCAGCACGGCATGCACCACTTCGAGGGCATCTCCACCACCGATGGCGATGATGCTGTTGGTGCGGGTGTCGACCGAGAACCGCAGGGGAATGAGAGTGCTGCTGGCGTCGTCGGTGCCGGCCAGCGGCAAGCCGCCGCCGAACCCGCCCTGTCCACCGGCCCCCCCTCGCTGCCGCTGCGCCTGGGCCGCGAACAACCCCTCCAGCAGGGCCACCATGCCGGTGGCATCCGCGTTGGAGAGGGGGAAGACCTTGATCTCGGCAACGGCCGAGGCGGGTTTGTCGAGCCGCTTGATGAGGGTTTCGATCAGCGCGATGCTCTCGGCCGGAGCGGTCACCACGATGCTGTTGGTGCGGGCATCGGGATTGATGCGGATGTCGGAGATGATGCCCGAGCGGACGGCCCGGCCCTCGTCACCCTCGGCGTCGAGGAACTCGATGATCGAACTCTTCACATCCCGCAGGTCTTCGTTCTGGATCTGCTGATTGGCACCGCCGCCGCCGGCGAAGCCCCCGCCGCCGCCCCCCTGGTTCTGCGCCTGGACGCGGGCCGGCGTCAGGACGGCGATGATCGCCTGCTGCAGCGTGACCGCCAGTTCGTCGGCGAGCGCATTCTGGAGGGGGAAGATCCGCAGTTGATTGACCGAATCGGATCCGAGTGTGTCGAGGTCATTGATCAGCATCGAAACCTCGGCCATGTCGCGGGGACGGGCCTGGACGATCACCGAGTTGGTGCGGCTGTCGGGAACAACAACCACCCGGGGAGCGAGGACCGCGGTCGAGTTGTTGGCGTTGTTGGCGGTGGTCTGTCCCGGGGTGGCGGTCTGGCCGACCGGATACATCTGCTTGATGGTGTCCGAAACCTGGGAGGGGACCGCGTACTTCAGGCGGAAGACCTTGTATTCAAGCGTGGGATCACTGGGCTGATCGAGTTGTTCGAGCAGTTCCACGATGGCGTCGAGATCGGCCTGGGGAGCGACAATCAACAGGGCGTTGGGTCGGGCGACCGGGAACAACGCGACCGACGAAGTGCTGGCCTGGCCGCCGCGTGCCGCCTGCTTGGGGCTGATGCGGTCATAAACGGCCGTCAGCAGCGTGGCGAGCGCTTCGCTGTTTTGATGTTCCACCGGAACCATGCGGACCACAGGGGCGCTGGCTTCGCTGAGCTTCTCGATTTCCTTGAGAATGCTCATCACTGTCTCGACGTCCTTCTCATTTCCTTTGATGATGAAAACGTTGAGATCGGGGACCGCCTCGATCGAGACCTCCCCCTTCAGGCTCCCCTGGAGGGCCTGGGGGATGGGCATACCCTGTTGGGCCCCCGCGGCGGCACGGCCCCCCTCGGGACGCCCTCGGGCGGGGGTGGTGTCTTCCTCGGCATCCTCTCCGGCGTTGTCCCCTTCATCGCCGGCGGCGTCCCGGGCGTCCTGCATGCGGGTCGCCAGCACCAACTGGTCGAGTTCGGTCTGCAGCGACTTCGCGAGACGCGAGTCGGCCTTGTTGGAGGGAATGGCCCGGATGGCCCCCTGGTCGCCCGGAGGAAGCTTGTCGAGCGCCCGGACCAGCCGGACGATCGCCGGAGTCTCCTGCTCGGTCGCTTCCACGAGGATCGAATTCCGTTCTTCGTCGACGCCAATCCGGAACCGCACGCGGCGCGCCCCGGGATCTTCTGAAGGAGCCAGGATGGCGAAGCCTTCCAGTCCTCCCGGACCTTTGGCGAGGCGCTGGGTGCTTCCCTTGAACGCTTTCAGCAGCGACTTCTCGATGCTGCCGGCATCGCGGTTCGAGAGGCGAATCTCGGTTTCGACCAGTTCCGAAGCGTCGGCTTCGACCTCGGCGGCCACCCGGCGCACTTTGCGGAGAGGACGCGTCTCTTCGAGATCTTCTTCCTCGACGGTCGCCGGACGGACCCGCCGCGAGCTGTTCGCAAGACGGCGGGGAGACTCTGTCTCGGTCTCTTCGAGGGTCTCCCGTCCGCGCGGGGGCCAGACCGCCTGGGCCTGGGCCGGGCGTCGCTTTTTGAGCTGGGCCAGCTCTTCTTCCGCGGCCAGAGTGGCGTCGCGTGCTTCGGCTTCACGCCGACGCTCATCTTCACCCTTGATCACCGCCGGACTGTAATCCATCCGCTGCTGATGGGTGCTGATCAGGACCAGGTGGTCTCCTTTGACGACCAGTTTCTGACCCATCGCCGCGAGTTCGCGGTTCAGAATGCGGAGCGCTTCATCGGGAGAGTGCTGCTTGCGGTCGATGCGGCTGAAAGGGCGGGCGGGAATTTCATCCGCGACCAGCTCTTTGTCCATGCTCTTGGCGACGTCGTTGAGCAC